>JAOASF010000004.1 GCA_025210175.1 Crocinitomicaceae bacterium
ACCATCTTCCTTCCCGTTGTCGTTGTAGTTGGCTTCGTATTCCAAAACTCCGTTTTCGTGAAAGCGGTTGAGGGAGTCGGTATAGGTGTTTCTTGTAAACGTTCCTGTTTCTTTGACTTTTCCGTTCGGGTATATTTTAACGTAAGCCCCTTGTGGGCGGTTGTTGACGTACGTTCCTTTTAATCGAGGGGTTATACCGTCGTTGTGATACTTGATCCAGATACCTTCTTTTCGATCGTCTAGGTAAGGTCCCTCTTCGTATTTACCATTGGCTGGGTAGCCTTCTTCTGGTCGGTCCTTTCCGAAATAGATCCAATGACCTTGCTTGCGCCCTTCTTTGTCGCGCTGGTTGACCTTTTGTTGCTTCTCGTCTTGCAACAAACCGTCATTGCTGAGATTTGATGCAAATCCAACACTGAGTATGGTTAAGAAGGAAAGCGTTAGAAGGGCTCTGTTTAACATAAAATCAATATAGATTTAAGTTTACGTGCAAAATACGAACTATTCTCATAATTACCTATGTGGCCTTGTACGAGAGCTTCTTAAATAAGTTACGGAAATTATTATTTAACGGCAGAAACTTGAACGTTTTCTAACATGGTTTTAACCAAAGATTTAGCATCAAAATTTGGTTTCCATCCCCAATGTTCTTGCGCCTCTGAATCGTCAATTGAATCTGGCCATGAATCGGCTATAGCTTGTCTAAAATCCGGTGCATAATCAATGTGGAAATCTGGCATGTGAAGGCGAATTTCGTTGGCCAATTCGGCTGGTGTAATATCACAACCAGATAATTTGTACGAAGAACGAATCTTTACATTTTCCTTGGCCGTTTCCATTAATTCAATAGTCCCACGAATGGCATCGTCCATGAACATCATCGGCAAGCGGGTATCTTCTGATAAAAAGCTGGTGAAGGATTGTGTTTCCTTGGCCTTGTAAAAGATATCCACAGCATAGTCCGTTGTGCCGCCACCTGGTAGACTCTTGTAGGAAATCAAACCTGGGTAACGAATGGAGCGAACGTCAACATCAAACTTATTGGCGTAGTATTCACACCATCTTTCGCCTGCTTGTTTCGAAATGCCGTAAACGGTGGTTGGTTCCATCACGGTGTATTGTGGGGTATTTACACGAGGAGTTGTGGGGCCAAAAACGGCAATGGAACTTGGCCAAAACACTTTTTGAAGATGTTTTTCTTTCGCCAAATCAAGGATGGTAAACAATCCTTCCATATTCAAACGCCACGCAAAATCGGGATTTTTTTCAGCTGTTGCAGAAAGTAAGGCAGCCAATAAGTAGACCTCCGTTACCTTGTTCTCAATAATGTAGTTGCGAACAAATGCTCGGTCCATGATGTCCATTTTTACGTACGGACCATCTTGGATCAAAGAAGGACATTCATCCTTTAAATCAGATGCGATAATGTTCTCGTTTCCGAACATTTCTCTAAGCTTCAAAACCAATTCTGTCCCAATCTGACCTCCGGCTCCAATGATCAATACCTTCTTCATAGTTGAAATTTTGGCAAAGGTATAATTTCCTTTATAACGTCCATATTATCTATAGAAATTCAACAGATTTAACTTTTCTGACCACCAGAATTAAACAGGACTCCGTTTTCTTAATCCTCGCACTAATCGTATATTTGTCTTAATTGATTGGCATGTGGAATAATCTTCAGATATTACTTATTTATCTTATCAAACGAAACCCTGAGTGAGTGAGACTTTTTCACATGGTTTAGTATTGTAGAATTAATAAGAAAAATAAATGCCGTTTTATAATAAATTAGGTAAAATCCCACATAAAAGACACACGGTTTTTGAAAAACCAGATGGAGGGATTTATTACGAACAATTGTTCGGTACGGAAGGGTTTCATGGGTTTTCATCTCTCTTGTATCACCACTTTCGTCCGACAATGGTTAAAAGCGTCTCGGAACCAAAGGACGTGGCTCCGAAACCAGCTGTAGACAAAAACATCACCTCGCGCATGTTGAAAGGAATGGAAGTAGCACCTGTTGCGGATTTCCTTGAAAGTCGTGTGATCATGTTGTACAACAATGATTTGAACATTGCTTGTGCTGCTCCCAAAGAATCGTTGCGAACATACTTCTATAAAAATGCGGATGCGGATGAGGTAATATTCGTTCACAAAGGAACAGGGAAGTTGCGCACGCAGTTGGGGAACATTACCTTCGGTTATGGTGATTACCTCGTAATTCCACGCGGAATTATTTACCAGATTGACTTTGATACAGAAGACAATCGTTTGTTCATCGTTGAATCCTTTTCGCCGATTGTAACACCAAAGAGATACCGCAACAATTTTGGTCAGTTATTGGAGCATTCTCCATTCTGCGAAAGAGATATTCGTGGACCAGAAGAATTGGAAACTCACACTGTAGAAGGAGATTACCTAATCAAAATCAAAAAGGAAAACGT
Organism: Crocinitomicaceae bacterium; assembly: GCA_025210175.1. GTDB lineage: Bacteria > Bacteroidota > Bacteroidia > Flavobacteriales_D > Crocinitomicaceae > UBA2040. Next base: position 2,448 of record JAOASF010000004.1, read on the forward strand.
AATGCACGAATTGGTGTATGCGGCGCATCCTTTTGATGTTGTTGGTTGGGATGGATTCAATTTCCCATATGCCTTCTCCATTCACGATTTTGAGCCAATTACCGGTCGCGTGCACCAACCACCTCCAGTGCATCAAACTTTTGAAGCGCACAATTTCGTGATTTGCTCATTCTGTCCGCGTTTGTACGATTATCATCCAAAGTCCATTCCTGCGCCATACAACCACTCCAACATTGATTCGGACGAGGTTTTGTATTACGTAGACGGGGACTTCATGAGTCGCAATCATGTGGAGAAAGGATATATTTCCTTGCACCCTGGTGGAATTCCACACGGTCCGCATCCTGGTGCATACGAGAGAAGTATTGGTCAAAAGGAAACCTTGGAATTGGCCTTGATGGTCGATACGTTCAAGCCCTTGAAATTGACACAAGCAGCTGTTGATTTGCAAGACGACACCTATGCAACAAGCTGGTTAGAAAAGTAAAAGTTGAATTAAAAAATTAAAAGAAATGTCAGTAGATACATCATCATTAAACTTAGAAAAAGTAGTTCCACAAGCAGAAGATTTTTTGCCAATCTTGGGAACAGATTTCGTTGAATTATACGTAGGAAACGCAAAACAAGCAGCTTTGTACTACATGCACTGTTGGGGATTCCAGCCAGTAGCATACCGAGGGTTGGAAACTGGATCAAAAGATGCAGTAAGTTACGTTTTGCGTCAAGATAAAATCACATTGGTATTAACTTCACCATTGACAAGTGGAGGACCAATCAACGCCCACATCGATGCACACGGTGATGGTGTTAAAGTGGTTGCACTTTGGGTAGACGACGCGACAAAATCGTGGGAAGAAACAACGAAAAGAGGTGGAGAATCTTGTTTGAAGCCAGAAGTTCGTGAAGATGAAAATGGTAAAGTAGTTTTCTCAGGAATTCATACCTACGGTGAAACTTTGCACATCTTCGTTGAAAGAAAAGATTACAACGGCCCGTTCTTGCCAGGGTACAAGGCTTGGAATCCAGAATTCCGCACGCCAGAAGTAGGTTTGAAATACATCGACCATATGGTAGGAAACGTTGGTTGGAACGAAATGAACAAATGGTGTGAGTTCTACGCTAAGGTAATGGGCTTCGCACAGTTGGTTTCTTTTGACGACAAGGATATTTCAACAGAATACACGGCATTGATGTCGAAAGTAATGTCGAACGGAAACGGACGCATTAAGTTCCCAATCAACGAGCCAGCTGAAGGACGTAAAAAGTCGCAAATTGAAGAATACATTGATTTTTACAACGGAGCAGGAGTTCAGCACATCGCTGTAGCAACGGATAATATTATCGAAACGGTAACTGCGTTGAAGGCTCGTGGAGTTGAGTTCTTGACTGTTCCAAACACGTATTACGAAACGGTTTTGGATCGCGTAGGAGAAATCGATGAGGACTTGGAGCCATTGCAAAAATTGGGAATTTTGATCGATCGCGACGACGAAGGTTACTTGTTGCAAATCTTTACAAAGCCAATTTTAGATCGTCCGACTATGTTCTTCGAGATCATTCAAAGAAAAGGAGCGCAATCTTTCGGAAAAGGAAACTTCAAGGCTTTGTTTGAAGCAATCGAAAGAGAACAAGAAATGAGAGGAACGCTTTAAGCAACTCAACATATTGACCCGTCCTAAAATAGGTTGACGGTTATAAATAATTAGACCGTGGAGATTTTCTTCACGGTTTTTTCATGTATAAAATTAGGAGTCTTCATGTTAAGAGACAAATGAGGACGCCTGTTGTTATACGTGCAGATAGAACCCTTGATTAGGCTCTTCAGATCCTTTTTGTTTTTGCATTTATAAATTAAAAATTCATCTTTCAAGATTCCATTAATTCTTTCGGCTAAAGCATTCTGATAGCAATCGTATCCATCAGTCATTGAGGGGATTATTTTGTTCCTTTTCAATTCTTTTTGATAAAGGTCAGAGCAATATTGTATTCCTCGGTCTGAGTGATGTATTGTGGATATACTTCTTCTTTTATTTTGGGTGGCCATTTTCAGGGCCTTAACTACACTTTCAGCAGCCAAATCATCACTAAGATGATACCCCATGATTTTCCTGCTGTACGCATCTGTCACGAGGGCGAGATAGTGTGTTTGTTCAGCGCTTTTGACATACGTTATATCACTGACAAAAACCTCCTCTGGACCACTAATTTGGATGTCTTTATACAAGTTCGGATGTTTTCTTAACCAATGCTTTGAATGGGTAGTCTTGGTATAACTTTTCTTTGGCTTCACAAGCATATTTCGAGAACGAAGGCAATCGAACAGAGCATCTCTCCCCATTTTAATCCCTAAAGACTCAATATCACTCTTTAAAAGAAAATACAGTTTTCGTGTCCCTACTCTCGGCATTTCTCGCCTTACTTGATCAACCAATGAAACTACTTGGCGCTGTTCTTGTTTCCTAAACTCTAATCGAGCTAGTGATTGATAAACAGCTTGTCTACTAATCCCAAACAATCTACAACTACGAGTTATGCTTATTCCTTCGTATTGTCTTGCTCGGAGGATTGCTGGGATAAATACTTTTTTCTAATCGACGTGCCATTATACTGATCGGAAAGATCAATCATCGAGTTCAACACAGTGTTTTTAGCTCGTTCATCAGAGAGTTCTTTCTCTAGACGTTTTATCTTTTGCGCTGGGGTTTCTTTTGATTTCGACATAAGCAATAATCCTGGTTTATTCCAATCTAAATTACCATGCTTTCTTAACCAAACCAAAACAGTACTTCTTCCTTGGATACCATACTTCTTTTGGGCCTGTTTATATGTCAAAATGCCTTTTTCTATATCTTGGACTACGGCTAATTTAAAGCCCATGTTGTAATCTCGCTGACTACGTTTCTTCTTTGCAGAGTCTGCCTTTCTCATAATAAGTCAAAATATTGTCAACTTATTTCAGGACGAGACAATTACAATAAAAAAGGCGAACCCACCAGGTCCGCCTCCAAATATTTTTGAATCGTATTAGATACGCTCTACGTTGACAGCGTTCAAACCTTTCGGTCCGTTTTCAACTTCGTAGCTAACTTTATCGTCTTCTCTAACGTTTTGCTTCAAATTTGTTTTGTGAACGAACACGTCCTTACCTGTTTCATCATCTGTTATAAAACCGAAACCTTTCTCCGTGTTGAAAAACTTGATTGTTCCTTTGTTCATGGTACTATTTATTGGTATTAATTTGCTTTGTTTCTGCTCTCACATCGAGTTCCTCTTTGCTTAGCGTTAAATTCTCCGGAGCGCTATCCCAATCGATTTCAAGACCTCCTTTGTCTTGATCACGACGGAGATTTTTGTTCTCCATTTTTTCTTTTTTCTTTTGCAAACGCTTCTTCTCGCGCTGCTTTTTCAAATATGTTTCTTGCGATTTTGACATGCACGTTTGGCGAATGGCTCTCAAATTCATTCACAAACACTACTAAAAAGGGAAGGGAAAAATTAAAGAAAACGGCTCTTTTGCCGCGGATTGGAGCATTCGACTCAATCCTTAAGGCCGTAAAGGTATGCTTTTATTTCAACATTCAAACATTTCTTTTTCTTCACAACTCATTTATTCCCCGTACCTTGCAAAAAATTTCAGTAGTTATCCTGTTTGATACGAGTTCTCACGCTTCTATTTCCCAGGGAATAAAAATGTTAAGAACATGAGCTTTGGCAATTTGGGGTTGTCTCCCCAACTATTAAATCGTATTGATGACTTAGGTTTTACCGAACCAACTCCCATCCAAAAAGGATCTGTACCTCCAGCATTGGAAGGAGAAGATGTTTTGGGTATCGCAGAAACAGGATCCGGAAAAACGGCCGCCTTCGTGCTGCCTATGATTCAACAAATCGAAAAATTTCGCGAAAATGGTCAGCACCGGAAAGGGGCATTTGCCTTGATTCTTTCTCCTACCAGAGAGTTGGCCACACAAATTCAAGAAACCATTGATGACCTGCAAATTCACCCAAAAGTGAAATCCGTTGTGTTGGTCGGAGGTGTTAGTCAACACGGACAAGTACAAAAATTAAAGGCAGGAGTAGATGTGATTGTTGCCACACCAGGTCGCTTGGTCGACTTGATGCAACAAGGTTTGGTTCGTTTGGGAACCATTGAATATTTCGTGCTTGACGAGGCTGATCGTATGTTGGACCTTGGATTTAAACGCGAAATTGACACCATTACGTCCAAACTTCCACGCAACAAACAAACGCTTTTGTTTTCTGCGACCATGCCCGATTCCATTCGCACGATGTCCGAAAAGATGTTGCGCAAACCTGTTTTGGTTGAATTGGCTTCTAAATCCCATAACAAGGAACAAATTGAGCAGCAGCTTTATTTGACGAATCGCCCCGATAAAAAAGATCTTTTACTCCACATTCTAGAAAATCCAGAAATTGAACAAGTGTTGGTGTTTACCCGAACCAAACACGGAGCCGATCGCCTGTGTCGTCACTTGGTCAAGAAAAAAGTAAAGGCTGATGCCATCCACGGTGATAAGCGCCAGAATGCTCGAGATCGCGCGCTGTCTGATTTCAAAGAGAATCGAATCCGCGTATTGGTCGCGACCGATGTTGCCTCCAGAGGAATTGACATTCAAGCTTTGGGACATGTTATCAACTACGAAATTCCAAATGAACCCGAAATCTATGTTCACCGTATTGGTCGCGTAGGTAGAGCTGGTCTCACAGGTGTTGCTATCTCCATTGCGGAACCCGAAGAATTGGTCGATTTGCGCAATATTGAGAAGCATCAAAAGATGAATATTTCGGAGATCAAGGACCATCCTTTCCCGCAAACGGATAAGCCGATGACGGCGACCGAAAAAAAGGAATTCAACAAGCAAAAAAACTTGATCAAATTGGCACATATCAAGAGTAGCAGAGAAAATGCCAAAAAGAAAAGCACCCATAAAAGAAAGAACAGTCCGAAGCGTTAGTTTTTTTTAACGCTTTCACTTACTGAATTCTAGCTTCTATTTTCGCTATTTTAGGTCCTCAATTTTGAGATTATGACCCGAATATTTGCGCTTATTTGTTTGGCTGCTTTTACCATGAGTTTGGTGCCGCCTCCAGCTGCTGAAAATGTCAATAGACCGCTATGGATGCGTTATCCAACCATTTCCCCAGACGGAAATACCATTGTTTTCATGTACAAGGGAGACCTTTACAAAGTAGATAGCAAGGGAGGAAAAGCAATCCCCTTAACCGTGGGCGATGCGTATGATTACATGCCCGTTATTTCCCCAGATGGAAAGACCTTGGTGTTTGCTTCTGATCGTTACGGAAACTTCGATTTGTACGCCATGCCTTTGGAAGGGGGGGCTGCTAAACGTTTGACCTTCCACTCTTCCAACGACAACCCGTATTGTTTTAGTAAGGATGGAAAACGAATCATTTTTGGAAGTTCGCGCATGGATAACGCCAGTATGACACAATTCCCGAATGGCGGATTGGGCGAGGTGTATTCGGTTGCTCTTTCTGGAGGAAGAGAAAAGCAAGAATTGTCCATCGCTGCTGAGGATGTAGCATGGAACAAGGAGGGTACAAAAATGCTATTTCACGATCGCAAAGGTTATGAAGACCCTTTAAGAAAACACCATACTTCATCGGTAACGAGAGATGTTTGGATGTATGAAAAAAATGGAAACAAATTCACCAAATTGACGGATTTTGCTGGTGAAGATAGAACTCCGGTTTGGAGCAGCGATGAAAGCTCCATTTACTATTTGAGTGAAAAAAGCGGTTCGTACAATGTTTGGAAAATGAAGACCAATTCTCCGAATGAGCGAACTCAGATTTCGAAGTTTGACAAAAACCCCGTACGCTTCTTGTCCGCTTCTTCAAACAATACCTTATGTTATGGATACGACGGAGAGATTTACACACAGGTGGACGGTCAAGAGCCGAAGCGTGTTGAAATTTCGATTCAAATCGATGAGCGCTATGCGGAGGTAACACGTAGCATAGAAACACGAGGAGCTTCAGAAATGGCAGTATCACCGAATGGAAAGGAAGTTGCTTTTATCGTTAAAGGAGAAGTTTTCGTGACGTCCATGGAAGGTGGTGTAACCAAAAGAATAACAACCACACCAGAAACAGAAAGATCCTTGAGTTTTTCACCCGATGGCAAAGCTATTTTATATGCTTCAGAGCGCAATAATATTTGGGGGATTTATCAGGCGACTATCAAAAGACCTGAAGAAAAGTATTTCTATTCAGCTACTCTATTGAACGAGGAAGCTTTGATTGTCAACAAGAATGAATCTTTCCAACCAGCTTATTCTCCAGATGGAAAAGAGATTGCTTATCTAGAGAATAGAACGGCGGTGAATGTCTACAACATTGCCAGCAAGAAAATCCGAAATATTCTTCCAGCAGAGAAAAACTATTCATACTCTGATGGAGATCAAAGTTTTGCCTGGTCGCCGGATTCAAAGTACCTATTGGTCTCTTCTTTAGTAGAGAACAATTGGCACACACAAATGTCCTTGGTGGATGTAAAAAGTGGCAAAAATGAAATGATTCCCTTGACACAAAACGGATTCGACAATGGAGGTGGATCTTTCCAAATGAAAGGAAAGGCAATCTTGTTCTACTCAAATAGAGACGGGATGAAAAACGTGGCTAGTCACGGGAATCAAGAAGATGTTTATGCTTTGTTCTTGGAGCAAGAAGCTTGGGATTTGTTTAAAATGAACAAGACGGACTACGAAGCTTGGAAAGAGGCAAAGAAGGACGAAAAGAAAGGCGAAGGTGAGGACAAAGACAAAAAAGACGATAAAAAAGAGGAGAAGAAGGACGACAAGAAGGAAGTTGAGCCGATTAAAATTGATCAAGATGGATTGATGGATCGCAAGCAGCGCGTTACGGAACGTTCCAATTTCTACGGTAACGTATTCCTTTCACCTGATGGGGAGAAGTTCTATTACTTCACATCCTTCGATGAAGGAACCAATTTGTACGTTCGCAATTTCAAAGATCACGAAACGAAGGTCTTGGCACATTTAAACGCCGGTGGAGTTTGGAATGCTGAAATGGACAAGGACGGAAAGCACATCTATGCCTTGATCGATGGAATGCCAGCCAAAATTGATTTGGGAAGCGGGAAGAGAGAGAACATTTCTTTCAGAGCCGAAATGACGCGAAATGAATCTGCTGAAAGAGATTATTTATTCGAGCATATTTGGCGTCAAGTAACGCAGAAATTCTACAAAAAAGACTTGCACGGTGTGGATTGGGATTACTATAAAAAGACCTATGCTAAATTCTTACCGCACATCAATAACAACCGTGATTTCGCAGATTTGTGCAGTGAATTGTTGGGTGAATTGAATGCATCGCACACCGGATGTTTCTACCGTCCTCATCACGAAAATGCGGATGCGACGGCTAGTTTGGGTGCTTTCTTTGATGAAAACTACACAGATAAAGGGTTGAAAATTGTTGAATTAATCGACAACGGTCCATTGGAAAAAGCATCCTCGAAAATTCAAGCTGGACAAATCATCGAGAAAATTGATGGAGTGGAAATTCTTCCAGAAACCAATTACTATGAACTCTTGAATCGAAAAGCGGGTCATTATACCTTGTTGTCGATGTACGACCCGAAGACCAAAACGCGTTGGGAAGAGACTGTGAAACCAATAAGTGCTGGGCAATTGAATGGCTTGTTGTATAAACGTTGGATTGACCGCATGCAGGCTTTGACGGAGAAATATTCTGAAGGAAAATTGGGCTACATGCATGTGAGTGGAATGAACGATGGAGCTTATCGTGAATTCTACGACCAAGTAATGGGTAAATACGTCAACAAAGACGCTTTGATCGTGGATACACGCTTCAATGGAGGTGGATGGATGCACGATGATTTAGCAACCTTCCTTTCTGGAAAACAATACATTTCTTTTGTTCCCCGCGGACAGAAAATTGGGGTTGAACCAGGAAACAAATGGTCCAAGCCTTCTTGTGTATTGATGGGAGAAGGAAATTATTCAGATGCGCACATGTTCCCAATGGTTTACAAGACTTTAGGAATTGGAAAACTGGTTGGAATGCCGGTCCCAGGAACAGGAACTGCTGTTTGGTGGGAGTATTTAGGACATCACAATTTGGTCTTCGGTATCCCGGAAGTAGGTGTGATGACCATGGATGGACAATACTATGAGAACAATCAATGTATGCCAGACGTACAGGTTGAAAACGACTACAACACCATGCTCAGTGGAGAAGACGCTCAGCTGAAAAAAGCGGTGGAAGTCTTGTTAAAGAAATAAGATAACGAAAAAGGGAGTGAATTAATCATTCCCTTTTTTTATTTTTAAGCTACTATTCGAACTGAAAATGAAAACACTGCTATTTAAATCCATCCGAACTAGCCTTTTTTTTATTGTCCTGTTTTACAGTGGCTTTATGAAAGCAAAGGCGCAAACTGGTTACGCGGAGCCAGCTTCCCGATTTGTTGTATTTAATGCGACCAATCCACAACCATATTCAATTGTTAACCCTGATGATGCCAATTTTTTGATTCTTTTTTCGTCAACATTAACCTTGCCTTTTAATCCAAAGGTACCGTCAAGTGTTTCAGGAAATTATGTGACTCAAAATGCCATGGTCATTCAGAAAGACTCGGGAACGGGACAATTTGAGTTGAGTTATTATCCCAGTGCACATGAGTATTATCATATTGCCTTCGCGGAACAAACGCCGAATGGTGATTTTTACCTGTCGAGATGTGGAGCCATAGGAATCATTAAAACAGATTTCGACGCTTCTTTGCTACCAGCGCATTTGGACAGTTTGACCATGCGTGAATGCAAATACCAGCCAGATTGCGGAATGGATGGATACAATCGCTACGAATTCTATTACTACAATTCGGTCATCGATTCCATCAAACAAACCTTGCAACAAGAGTTGAATAATTCAAACTTTCTAACTGTACCGTCAGTTAAAATGACCTACTTGTGGGAAAATGAGGATTTCACTTATTGGGCACAGAACCCAAACACATCCTATCTCTATCAGGTAGTTTGTGAGAGATTACTTGATAGAGCACCAAACGACCCTGTCAACTACAATGGATGTAGAACTTATCAATTGAAAGTTGATTTAACGGTAAAAGGTAATTTGACACTGCCGGAAAACGACACAAAATATGGTCAGGGGACCATTTCTGAACACTTTTCGAAAAAAGTTTTGTGTAAGGATATTTCAGAGCCAGTCATGCAGATTCATCAGTACCTGGACAGTGTTTCTGTAATTCAAGTTCCCTGTGAAAACGATTTAGTAGGCGCCGAGTATTGGCTTTCAGAATATGGAAACGATCTTATTCAAGGACCTCCTCCTATTCCGCCTGGAGTTACTGGTCTTCCACATAGCAACTACTGGAAATGTTCTTATACCGTAATGGATCCAAATGCGGGTGTTTTGCAATATGAGGGCATCAATAAGAAAGAAAGGTTCACGTTAAGCTCTGCGGCCTGGCAAGCGGCGAATCGACCTCATTTGGTTTGGGTAAACTATCTAGATCGATTTGGAAAAAGGAGTGCTCGTGTGCCAATTGTATTGATCAACATGAAACATGAAGATTATTCAATTGGTTATAAGCGCTTGTCAAAAGACGCAAATAGTGGTCATCATTTTGATTATACAAATGATAGTCTCGCCTTGCTTCAATTGAACCAGTTCATTGACTCCATCAATCCGCTGATTAGCCAATATGGGCATATAAGCTATAATACTTGGCAACATCAATGGCGTTCAAAAGAAATGAACTTAGGGTTTTTTCCATATATCAACACACCGTTGACCTACGATATGTTACCTGATTCTGCTGCATCAAAAGATACCTATACGGAAGAAATTCGTCTGTTTTTTCATTTGGAAATATTTGGACAATGTGGAGGGAATGATAATTTGACCTCGAGTCCAACCTTTGGTTACAGGCTTCGAGAAATAGAATTTGAAAAGGCCATTTATCCACCAAAACCAGAGGTTCTGTTTCTACGAGACGAATCCGATTCAACGAATGTTTGTCTAACCGAATTGGAAAACAATGAAAGCTACATTTGGGAATATTATACCAGCTCCAACACCAAAGTTGTAGACAACGAGATTACTGGAGCTTGTTTTGAGCGCAACTGGAAAGACTTTTACTCGACAAACGCCAATCAATACTTGGACAATGCCATCCGTTATGATATTAGAGCAAGAGCCATTTGGAGAGGGGATACGATCTACTCTGAACCCATTCCAATTCTACTAGCATTTGATGTAAACATGGACAGTATTGAAACGATAAACGAACCCATTTATAGACCACAAACCGCCGACGAAGATGAGCTCAATGACTATTGTATCAACTCAAATCCAGAGCCTGGTACCTATCGCGACTTGACCTATGACGAGTCGAATTACCAGGCCGACATGAACGCGAATATTTCGCAAATAGAAATGCAAATCCCTAGCTTGAATCTGGAATCACAACCCACAAAAAGTTGGAACAATTCAGACAATTACGGTTATGCATCTTATCCTACGCCGAGAGTATGTTACGGAAATTTACAACCTGGAGACCCTGTTTCCGATGACAGAGGAAGAAGCTATACTGGATTTATTAATAAGCGCTTACAATTTGATTGGAACTTAAATGTGTATGCCTTGACTGAGGATGTTGATACAATCGTGTTCCACGACATGGTTACGTATTCATCGGCTAATGGACATCGCATTGGTATTTCTACAAACATTATGGACACGACCCAGGTCATATACCTCTACAAGGATACGACAGCGGGAATACCGAATCCAAATTCGAATCTGTGCCTCAACACGAATCCTTCTCCACCAACGAATATCCAAGGGTGTCAAAGTTTTGAGAACAATCAAGTTTGTGTTGGTGACACCGTCGCAATTGGGACTCAAAACCCAGTAGGAGCGCTGAATCCTCAGAGTTACACTTATGATTGGTATGATAACAGTCTTTTCACGGATGTCATTAGCGACACAACACTTCGAGAACCCAATTGGCAATATCATCCTGGTATGAGTGCTAACTCGCAGTTTTGGTATTATTTAGATACTTATGATCCCGTCACAATGCTGACGTATAGACATTGTGCTTCGGTAACAATTTGTCCAAATTGTAGCAGTCAGGTGGTAACGAATAATCAACTGATGAAAATCAGCCTTGAGCTCTTTCCAAATCCGGCAAGCAATGAATTGTCTTTTGTATTAAAAACCGATAGTGATGAAACATTACCATTTGAATATCAGATTTTGGATGTGATGGGTAGAGTAATGCTGACTGGAGTTGGTCAGATGGACCAAACACAGACGGAGGTGATTATGAACCTGGAAAATGGAAATTACTATCTCGTAATACGAGAATTTGGCACCAAGAAATTTACTGTTAACAGATAAAGAAAAAGGCCGCTTGATGCGGCCTTCTGTATTTTAAAACGGTAAAACGGCGTCTTTAATTTTCTTTTTGAGTGTCTTGACTAGATCTTTTGGATAGGACTTATCTCCCATGAAAATATCGGTCATGTACTCCCCATAGCGATTCCCTGTTTTCTTGATAAAGAACATGCGGATTTTTTGCTTGTTGATGAACAAGTTTTGAAGGAAGTCAACGGTTTTCAATTCGGGAAGAAGTTTTTCGCTCAATTTATGTTCATAAATCGGTTCTACCTCTTGGTTGCTATTGTGTGCTTCAACCACCGCTTCACCAGCCAATCGTCCGCTGTAAATAGAATTGGATATTCCTTCTGCAGTTAATGGATCGGCAAAACCGGCTGCATCACCTGTTAAAATCACATTTTTGCGAACCAAACCATCTGTTCTCGGAGAAAGAGGGATTTGATAGCCATAGGCTTTCTCTTCTAAGACCTCTTCGATTCCAAGGAACTTGACATAGTTTGCGTAAATCTCTTTTAGGTTGATTTTCTGCTTGCGCAAGGTTCCTACCCCCAATGAAAGGTGGCCATTTTTTGGGAAAGACCATGCATAACCGTCTTTCACAAAATCGACGTCAAAACGGACCTCTTTCGACAAGCGTTCGAAGTCAGCATCGTTCACCTTTACTTCGTATTCCAAGGCTGGTATGAGTCTACGAGTTTCCTTGTCCCATCCAGTTAGTTTTGCTGTCGGACTAAAAACACCATCCGCCGCTATTACATATTTGGCTGAGTATTTTCCTTCCGTAGTTTCTACGATGATGTTTTCCTGAAAATCGATCCCCGTGATTCCTTGTCCTTGAATCACTTGAACGCCTCTTTTTTCAGCTTCTGAAACCAATTTTTGATCAAAAACATCGCGCATCACCATAGAAATAATGGGCTTGTCTCTTTTGGGCTGCATGTGAATGTCGGTTCCTGTGAAGTAAATGTCAACCGTATCAAATTCTCGCTCAACAGCTTCCGATATATCAAAGGGCAACATTTTTCGTCCACGGTAAACCAAACCACCTCCACAAATCTTATATCGCGGTAAGAATTCCTTTTCAAGAATAGCTGTTTTCAATCCACCTTCAGCAGCGTGAAAAGCAGCACTAGCACCTGAAGGGCCAGCTCCTACAACGATTAAATCAAAGTGTTCCATGGTTCAATTTTGGGGCAAATATACGGATATGAGCCCCTTTCTTTTAATGATAATGTTAGTTGAAATAAAAAAGGCAATACGGGAATCGACATCAAGCGCTATTTTATGCCTTTTTAACCTCAATTTTCGCTTGAGAAATTCCTACATTTGCCATCAAAATTTGAAGTAAATGCTAGAAATCCAGCGAATCCGAAACAGCCATGCTGAAATTATTGAAGGTCTGAAGAAAAGACATTTTGATGCGACTGAATCTATCAATGAGATTTTGTCGAAGGATGAAATGTGGCGTTCGAAAAAATCGGACATGGAGAGCATTGCTGCCGAATTGAATAAAATCGCTAAAGAAATTGGTGACCTTTTTCGTCAAGGTAAAAAGGACGAGGCGGAAGCTGCCAAAGGAAAAACGGCTGAATTGAAAGGCCAAGAAGCCAATTTGAAAGCTGAAGTAGAAGGTTTGGAAAATGAAATTCAACAGTTGTTGTACACCATTCCAAACGTGCCAAATGAATTGGTTGTTGCCGGAAGAAACGAGCAAGATAATGAGATCGTTTTCGAGGCAGGAGACGAAAGAAAATTTGATTTTGCCCCACAACCACACTGGGAATTGACCAAGAAATACGACCTGATTGATTTCGAGTTGGGGGTAAAAATTACAGGTGCTGGTTTTCCCGTATACAAGGGAAAAGGGGCAAAAATACAACGTGCCTTGATCAATTTCTTTTTGCAAGAGGCAGAGAAAGCAGGATACGAAGAATTCATTCCTCCTCACGTCGTAAACGAAGCTTCGGGTTACGGAACGGGGCAATTGCCCGACAAGGAGGGACAGATGTATCACTGTACTGAGGATGATTTGTATCTCATTCCCACAGCTGAGGTCCCTTTAACTAATATCTACCGCGATGTGGTTTTACCCAATGAGGACTTCTCGATTAAAATGTGCGGATATACCCCTTGTTTCCGTCGTGAGGCTGGATCTTATGGAAAGGATGTGCGCGGCTTGAATCGTTTGCACCAGTTCGACAAGGTAGAAATCGTTCGCGTTGAGCACCCAGAAAATACAGATAAGGCACTTACAGAAATGATCGATCACGTTAAGGGATTGCTCGAAAAATTAGGCTTGCAATATCGCATACTTCGACTTTGTGGAGGCGACACCGGTTTTGCTGCGGCAATGACCTACGATTTTGAAGTCTATTCAGCTGCCCAAGAAAAATGGTTGGAGGTTAGTTCCGTTTCTCGTTTCGATACCTTCCAGTCGAATCGATTGAAACTTCGTTTTAAAGGGGCAGATAAAAAGACCCAATTGGCGCATACCCTCAATGGTTCGGCCCTAGCCCTTCCGAGAATTGTAGCGGCCTTGTTGGAAAATTATCAAACCGAAAACACCATAGAGATGCCAGATTGTTTGAAACCATTCTTGGCCTTCGATAAAATCGCATAAATATGAAATTGACACGAATCAACTATCTCATAATTGCCTTCTTTTTGGCCATTACTGCTTCTTGTACTGACATCAACGAATCGCGTCAACTGGAACAAATTGAGGCCATGAATAAGAGCATCGACAGTATCCAAGAGGCAATGAAAAACAATCCATTGGATTCAGGAGTGCATTATGCCACCATGGCGGAGGAGGTTGAGTATCGCATTCGAAACAATTACTTTTCAGATACGATCAACATGGAATTGGGTCGAAAAATGGACAAGTATAAGGTGATGCGTCGCAAGTTTAAACCCTTGCGTTTTTCTTATAAAAATGTCTTGAAGGGATGCGATGAAATCAAAGAATCGCTGCGTCAATTGAAGCACGATATTGAAAACGGGGATGGTGAACGGCAGAAGTACGATGAGTTCCTAAATTTTGAACAAGAAAAGGTGGAGCAAATGAAAGCTTTGAGCTACGAGTATGCCGAGTTGAAAAAAACCACCTTGGAGACCTACTTCGAATTGCACGACGAATTAAAGGCTTTCTCATTCGAATTGGAGAGGAAAGCATTGGCTGGTAAAAAATAAGTGACTCAATTTGTCGTACATTAGAGTATGCGACCGTTAAGAGTACTTTTTTTTGCACTCCTTTTCATCCCCTTTTGCGGCTATACTCAATCCACCGATTGGAAGCTAGCCCAGTTGTATTACGGAAAAGGTGAATATGACAAGGCTTTGCCCTATATGGAGAAAATATTTTCCCAGGAGCCCACAAAAACCAATTTCATGAAATACTACGATTGTTTGTTGCGCACAGACAATCGAAAAGAGGCAGAAAAAATGTTAAAAAAACAAGTTTCTGCCAATCGCTATGACTACGAGTATCCGATCATGCTCGGCATCTTTTATGAAAATGAGAATGAGCTAGACAAGGCCAACAAGATTTATGAAAAATTGGTGGACGATCTCCCGCCAAATGCCAATGCTGTAGTTCAACTCTACAATTCCTTCCGCACAGAAAATAAAAACCAATATGCATTGGCTACGCTACAGCGCGGCGAAAAATTATTGAGAGGTGCCTATCCCTTGCAAATTCAGTTTGCGGATTATTACGGAGCAGTGGGTGAAACCAATAAGATGTTGGATTCTTACCTCGACTTGCTCAAGGATTATCCCAATTACATGGTCTATGTTCAAAATGTTTTGGCGCGAAAAATAGAATTTAACGAGGATAACAAAGAATTAGAATATCTCCGAACAGCCCTTTTGGAAAAGAGTCAAAAAAATCCAGATAACCATATTTACGCCAATATGTTGATCTGGTATTTCATTCAAAAAAGAAGTTTTTCTGCTGCCTTGAATCAGGTAATTGCCATGGATAAACGAGAACAAGGGATGGGGTATAGGGTTTACGAATTGGGCGAAATGTGCTTGGAAAACAAGGCGTATGAAGTCGGAAGAAGAGCTTTCCAATATGTGATAGAACTCGGTAGGACCCCTCCTTTTTACAACAATGCAGAATTGCGCTTACTCAATGCTCGCTATCTCGAAATAACAGAAGAAAAAGCCTTTGATCAAAACGCTATTACCGCTGCCATAGGTGAGTATCAGAGTGCCCTTCAGCGACTGGGAAAAAGGCAAACCACGGCGGGTCTGATTCTTGAGATGGCGCACTTGGAGGCCTTTTACGCTAACAAAGCAGACTCGGCTATATTCCATTTGGAGCAAGGCTTGTTGATCCCTGGAATTACGGATATGCAACGGGCAGAATTGAAAATGGAACTTGCCGACATTCAAGTTCTGCAAGGGGATATTTGGTCGGCCTCTTTGTATTACATGCAAGTGGACAAGGATTTCAAATATGAACCCATTGGGGAGGAAGCTAAATTCAAAAATGCCAAGATTTTCTATTACGATGGAGAGTTTGAGTTTGCGGAGTCTCAGTTGAACGTTTTAAAGGAAGCTACGTCCAAATTAATTGCCAATGACGCCATGGAATTAGCCTTGCTCATTACCGAAAATTATGGTTTGGACAGCAACTACGAAGCCATGTATTGGTACGCACAAGGAGATTTATATATTGAGCAACATCAGTACGAAAAAGCCTTTCTATATTTTGACAGTATTACAGAAAATTACCAAACCCACTCCCTTGGTGATGATATTCTCATGCGGAAGTCAGAAGCCATGTTCCAGCAAGGGAAATGGAACGAAGGGATAGCATACCTGAATGAACTTTTGAAGTTTTATGCCTTTGATTTACTGGCAGATGATGCCGTTTTTATGTTGGGAGACGTTTACGAGAACCACCTACATGACTCGGAAAAAGCAGCTGGTTATTACAAGCAAATATTGTTTGATTACAAAGGAAGCATGCATACCATTGAGGCTCGGAAACGATTCCGAAAGCTGAGGGGTGATAAAACGGACGAAAACGAAATCTAAGTTCTATTTTTTAACGTTTGTAAAGTATGAGAACAGTATTACTTGCCTTCGTTTCCATCTTTTTACTTTCTTGCTCGTCACAAGCAAGTTCCACCAATATTCCAGAAAACAGCGAATTCATTTCGCCTAAAAAAGATAGCTACAATGCAGTGGCATACTTTGCGAGTGGTTGTTTTTGGTGTGTAGAAGCTGTTTTTGAATCGGTGAAGGGTGTAGTAGAGGTTGAAAATGGATATTGTGGTGGTGATGAGAAAAATCCCACGTACGAGGAAGTCTCAGCAGGTTCAACGGGTCACGCCGAAACGGTAAAGGTATATTACGATAGTACCCAGGTAAACTATGAAACGCTGCTGGTTGTTTTCTTCGATTCTCATAACCCGGAGACATTAAATCAACAAGGTCCCGATAGAGGCACCCAATACCGATCGGCTATTTTTTACCAAAATGAAAGAGAACGAAAGGCTGCACAAGCTTATATCGATCAACTACTCAAGGAGAAGAAATTTTCTAAAATCACTACGGAATTAAGTAGCTACAAAAAATTCTATCTAGCGGAGGATTATCATCAGGATTATGAACGTCGCAATCCGAATAATTCCTACGTTAAAGCAGTCTCAATTCCAAGGTTAAATGCTTTTAAATCAAAGCATCCCGAGTTATTGAAATAAAAAATTAGTTGTATTTTAATTGGGAAAGAGTAAACCTTATGTTTACTTTTACGTTAATAGGTTATAAGTTTAGGTTTAATTAGGTTATAAAGTTTAGGTTCATGAAGACACAGTCAACGCTAGTTCTGTTCTTCGTATTAATGTTAGGTTATTCGATAGGTTTTAGTCAGAATGTTAGTTCCAATTTTAAAGACGGAACGATTTATGTAAAAACTTGGGATCTAATCCCAGAAGACTTGGCATTGTATGTAGAGAAACAGAATTTACTACACACTACGCTCGCAATTTTTGGTATTGAAAAAATTGAGAGGGCGTTCAAAACGGAAGGTACATCCATGCAACATGTGTACCGAATCGATTTTAAGCAAATATGGTTAGTTGATCAATTGCTATCAGTCTTGCAAAGTTTGGCACCCATTGAGTTTGCCGAAAAAGCACCCTTGTACAAATTGACGTACATGCCCAATGATTTTAATACGGGCTTACAAAGTGGTTTGGTTCAAGTGGAGGCCCACGAGGCTTGGGATATCCACAAGGGAACAGACCGGGTTACTATTGCGATTATCGACAATGGGGTCAATATTCAACACGAAGATTTGTCTCCCAATCTCTGGGTCAATGAGGGAGAGATTCCCAACAATGGACTCGACGACGATTTGAACGGTTACATCGACGATGTATACGGGTTTGATGTGGCGGATAACGACGGCAACCCCATCCCTCCAGACAAAGGGTCTCCTGCATTTGTGCACGGAACACATTGTGCTGGAGTGGCTTCGGCACGTACAGATAACGGACGCGGTGTGGCTTCTTTGGGTTACAACGCTCGAATAATGTCTGTTAAAGCCACGCCAAATAGTACCCAAGGAAATGTGCTTACCAACGCATATGAAGCTGTAGATTATGCCTTGAAAAATGGTGCTGACATTATTTCAATGTCCTTCGGAAGCACTACATCCCAACTTACGTGGAACGTACTTTTGGCGCAGGCTGAGCAACAGGGAACACTCCTGGTAGCGGCAGCAGGTAATGATAATTCGGATGAGGTTTATTATCCAGCGGGTTACGAAAATGTACTTTCTGTGGCCGCTGTAGACGGGAATGATGAAAAGGCTTCATTTTCCAATTATGGCCCTACAATCGACGTTACGGCACCGGGAGTTGTGGTTCGCAGTACTTTTTTTCCAGGAAATAGTGCTTATGGTAATTTGTCGGGAACATCCATGGCTTGCCCGATGGTAGCGGGTTTAGCAGCCATGTTAAAATCTTACGACGAAAGCTTAACCGCAGCTCAATTGAGATCTCTGATTAAATCGGGATGTGATGACATTTCTGCGACTAGTGGTAACTATTCGGGACAACTAGGCAAGGGACGAATCAATGCGAAGAATAGTATTCAATTGTTGAGTGGAGTGAATTTAAGTCAAACTTTAGATGATAGTTTTGTTTACCAAGTTTATCCCAACCCTGCTTCTGATAAAATTTACTTGAAAACCAATGAGGACGTCGGAGTGGGAAGTCTGGTTTTAATATATGACTTTACAGGTAAGGTTGTACGACAATACGAGCCTGGTTTGTTGATCAAACAAACTCCAATTGAACTAGATGTGATAGGCTTAACCGAAGGCCTTTATACGGTTCAGTTTCAATACAAGGATTACGCTAAGACAACAAGAATTTTAAAGATGCCTTGATTTCACCTTTACTTTGGTAAAAGAACAGTACTTTTGCACAAAAAAAGGACGATGAAAACAAGAAAAGCATCTGAAACTCTTGCAATTACTACCAAATTGGTTTTGCCAAATGATACCAACCCGCACAATAATTTGTTTGGTGGACAACTATTGGCATGGATGGATGTAATTGCTGGTGTGAGTGCACATCGTCATTGTCACCGTGTGGTGGTTACGGCATCGGTTAATAATGTGTCGTTCAATAAAGCCATCAAACATTCGTCTATTGTTATTTTGGAGGCGAAGGTTTCACGTGCATTCTCCTCTTCTATGGAAGTATTCATTGATGTTTTTGTTGAAGATTTTGTTACAGGCAAGCGAGAAAAAAGCAACACGGCGATTTATACCTTTGTAGCCGTCGATCAAAATGGAGGAACCATTCAAGTGCCCGAGTTGATTCCTGAAACTGAGGAAGAAATTGAACGCTACAATGGAGCCTTGCGAAGAAAGCAATTGAGCTTGATTTTGGCTGGAAAAATGAAGCCAAGTGAAGCGACTGAATTAAAAGCCTTATTTCTAGAGGATTAAAGTTTCACGAGTTAGCTTATCTTTGATGGAGAAATTTGCTTCATGAAAAAGATAATTTTAACCCTAAGTATTTTACTTTCCCTTTCACTTCATGCTCAAAACATTGTGTGGCTAGACTCGATGGAAGTCGCCGATGGAATTTACGGGTACATCCGACCTCGGTTGGCCTTGAGTAAAGAAGGAAACCCTCAAGTATTGATGGCCAAGGGTGGTTCGGGTAAATTATTTTTCTCCCAGTGGCAAGGAACGGGTTTTTCTACCCCAATATCCTTATCTGATTCACTCGATGAAACCTATATCGCCAATTGGACGGGTCCAGATATGGAAAGTTTTGGGGATACAATCGTTGCAGTTTTTAAATTGATGCCTTACGATACAGGAAAGGTTTATACCATTCGGTCAACTGATGGTGGTCAGACTTTTGGCTCGAAGCAACGGGTAGATAGTCATTCTGGCGGCATGGTTTGGATGCCAAGTATGAACATGGATGGAAATGGTAATCCCATCATTACTTACATGGCTCATGATGCAAATTATTCAAATCCACATTATGTAATTGTGCGCTCTAATGATGGAGGAGCGACCTATCAAAATGAAGAGTTCGTAACAGGTGCTGTTCCCGGTGAAGCCTGCGATTGTTGTCCATCCGAAATTGCTACAAAGAATGATCAGAAAATATTGTTGTATCGTAACAATGAGAACAACGTACGAGACATTTATGCCGTATCTACCGATGCTCAGGGGGGTAATTTCCTGTACAACGAGAATGTAGATGGAAACGCTTGGTCGCTTCAAAGTTGTCCTTCCACAGGACCTCATGGAATCATAGAAGACGATTCGCTTTATACGGCATTTGTAACAGGGGTTACAGGTTCTTACAGAGTGCATATCAGCGTGAGCTCCCTTAGCGATAGTGTTGTTAGGTCTAGCACTTACAGTTTGCCAGAGCCGAGTAATCCGTATGGAACTCAAAATTTTCCCCGAATTGCCATTGAGAACGGACTCCTGGTGGTAGCTTGGACTGAGGCTGAAAATTCAAATTTTGAAATCTACACGAGTTGGGCTCCCTTGTCCAATTTAAATGAACTGATGAATCACAAGCAAATGGCGAACTCAATCACTAACGGGGTTCAAACCAACCCGGATGTGCGCCTGGCCAATGGGTATATTCATTTGGTTTATCAAGACACTTATCAAGCTCGCACAATCTATCGTAGAGGCTTAATCGGTTATTTAAATACGGAGGAATTGAGTCAAGTGAAACAATCATGGTACCCCAACCCAGCCGCAGCCGACAAATCGATTGAGGTGCCTGCGAACTTTGTTGATAAAGCTTTTTGCATAGTTGACCTCACTGGAAAAAAACTTTATAAACATCAGCCAGGGGTGAAAAACATGCCTCCGTTCCAGGAAGGAAGGTACCTCATTCAAGTTGAGAAAGGACCTGGGATTAGCTGGGTCGTAAAATCAGTAGAGAATTAATGAACAAGGATTCGATGGGTAGCGAAATGCCCATCCCTTTCCGTTTTCAATAGATAGATTCCGGGTTCAAGATCTATTAAGTCTATTTTTCCTTCTTGTGGAGAAAAAATGCCGCGCTGAATAAGCTTGCCATTCAAAGCGAATAAGGAGTACATTAGTTCTCGATCAGAATCGATGAACAAAATTTTGCTCGCGGGATTAGGGTAGACCCGATACGTTTCAAGACCAAGTTCATTCGCACGCAATATGCGGTTTACTACACATTCTTCATAATTGGAATTGTGATAGAAGGGAACATTCAATTCAAAACTACAGGTCATCATGGTAGAGTCAGGAATTTCCGTGTAGGTATAGTCACTTTCGTGGGGAAAAAGAGGACCGTGTATGCTGCCGATGTTTTCTATCCAAACTTCATTAACCTTGGCAAAAATGGTCGGTGTAGAAGGTTCCTTGAAAGCAATTCTTTTCAAAGCATCACCCTGAATGTATACCGTGTCAATTTTTGTTACTTCCAAATATTCTCGTCCACTGGGTAAGTTGAAGCCAAAATACTCTCCAACTTCGAGGGAAAAATCATACAGGGTGTCCAAATTCATCAAGGTGTCAAGAAAAAAGACTCTCGGACCCTGCTTGCGAACGAAGCCGACGATAAGTGTTTCTTTTTCAAGACTGCTATCTGCTGCCCACAGCATCTTTTTCCAGATTTGAGAATTGATAAGCGTGTCGCCCACTGTAGCATAGGCACTCGTGCGGGTTTCTACAAAATTGGGATGATTTTGATTGGCATTCGGGTAAGTATTCGCCACTAGCCAAAGTGCACTTTCATGAAAAAAATGATTCGTAGTCTGACAATTGGAAATCAAGCTTCCAGACATGAAAATGATGGCGATTATTTGTTTAAGGCTCATAATGAGTTAAGTAGAACAAATGTAGGATAGGTAGGTTGAAATTTAAAATTTATGTGATGAATAGGAAAAAATAGGGATAAAGGTGTAGGGTTTTGGCTTCATTAAAACTCATTTGTTGGCTGATACGTTATTATGCTGTGAAGGTCTTTCTCTGTTTTTTAATTGTGAATTTGTCAAGTTTTGGCTGGGGTCAAGACCATGCATTTTACAAGAAGACCTACTCCAATTTTGGTGAGGAAATTGCTAATAAACAATATAATCTTGCGAAAAAGAGCCTGTACGGATTGGGGATTTGGTCGAGTACCAACATAGTATTCGGCTTGATTGCAAGAGCCAACAGTCAAGCAGAAAACCTCTATTTCCACGAAATGAATGCCGGATTTAATACCGTCAATTTTGCTATTGCTGGCTTGGGACTATTGACCTTAAAGAGAGTTGAACCCAATTTGGAAGTACTGCTTAACTCACAAAGAAAGTATGAAAACGTTTATTTATTCAATGCCTTTCTGGATGTAGCCTATGCTTTTGGTGGAGTAGCCATGTGGAATTCTGGAATTCAACAGGGAGGTACAGGAAGCCGGTTGGTGGGGTATGGAAGGTCCATTTTACTTCAGGGTAGTTTCTTATTCGTGTATGATCTTTTTCTTTATGTCAAATATCGCCAACTTACCAGAAAGCTCTGGCAGGGCCAAAATCAGTTGAATATTTCAGCGAGTATGGGTGGTTTGAGAATGAGTCTTATGTTTTAATTGGCACTCAGACCATTTAATTGCAAAGTTGCATCTTCCGCTTAAAGTGACCACCCAAAACCGTTTTAAAGTGACCACCTAAATCGATGTGTCCTAAATGGGTGCTTTTCGGCTGTTAATAACTTTTGTCTAATATACCTTTTCTAAGGTTTTCATGCTTGCTTTTTTA
>JAOASF010000134.1 GCA_025210175.1 Crocinitomicaceae bacterium
TCATACGTTCTTTTTTCAACATATTGGTTGGTAGCAAAACCGATGGCTTGAATGATTTGTAAGGCATCAGCTTGATCCAAAAAGCGGTAGGAGTCTAAGAAGTTTTTTTTGTCGTCGAGTGACAGGTTTGGATTGAAAACGTTGTCAATTTTCGGATGTAGTTTGTATTCGTTTCCCTTTTGTTTGAAGGCATTAGGAGGCATGTGGGGAAGAAGAATACTTTCAAATTCTTCATAACGTGCCACGTCTATATCGCCATCGTCGTCCTCTTTTTTAATATGAGCGCGAAGAGCCTTATTTAGTTCATAAATGGCCATTTTGTTTGCTGCCTCGGCGAGTAAGCCCTTTGGAGATTTTGCGATTTCATCGGTACGAATCAGCAGCATTTCGGGCTGATTAATAATTACCTGCTCGGTGGAGTCGTAGTTTACTTGCCCAGAACGCAAAAGGATCTCAGGACCACGGTATTCGATAAATCGCCCCAGGTTATTCTCTAAAATGGGGCTTTTTCTTACGATATGGAAAAAATAGGCTCTCTCTTCAGCCGTTAATAAATGATCTTGCGAAATTGCGTTGAACGCTGTTAAGAGAAAAAGCAGGTAAAAATATTTCATCCGTAAAATTTGGTTTAATAACCCCAAGTGCTCCAAAAGTAACACCCAAAGGCGATTAATTCGTCTATTTACGCACGATTATTTTTTCCGTATAACGTTGTTGATTTCCTTCGATTTGAACCAAATAAACACCATTTTCAAGGTGAATTTCGGTTTGGTCCGTTCCTTTGCCAACCTTCATCAATTTACCGTCCATGGTGAATATAGAATAGGAATGTTCAGGGCTCATGTTTTTGATGTGAATGGTTCCATGAGAAGGATTCGGATAAACCACTGGCTGAGAGAAATTGGCCATTTCTTCGTCGATTCCTGTTGTAGATTCGGGTTGAACATCCGATAAAACGACATACAAATCTATCAAGGGGTTGGGGAAGGAGCTCAAGACATAGGCATGCGCGTAAATGAATACAGGCATAGCTCCTAGGCTGTCCAAGGTGAAATACTCAAATTG
Organism: Crocinitomicaceae bacterium; assembly: GCA_025210175.1. GTDB lineage: Bacteria > Bacteroidota > Bacteroidia > Flavobacteriales_D > Crocinitomicaceae > UBA2040. The sequence continues at coordinate 1,066 of JAOASF010000134.1, forward strand.
CTCACGAATCAAACGAACTTGACCGAAAACGGGTATTGTGGTATAAGTTGTATCCAAGGTGCGCAAACGGGAAACATTGTTGAGTGTATCTCCATTGGCTTGAATCAATCGACCATAACCATCGTAATAACTGTACCCATTTCCATAACAAGAGGGGTTTTGTGCATTTCCGTTCAAAACAAAGGAAAGATTACCCGTATAACCATCTACATTGTTGGCGTTGTACTGAAACGGATAATTGTATTGGTTCCAAGAATTCGTAAAAAATTTTGCTTTAATATCCCCTAAGTCGGTATTGGGTAGAACATATCCTGTTTCTTCCATGTTATTACTTGAGCGAATCTTGTAGGTAGTAATGAATCCTTCAACTTCCATGGCATAATTGGAGTAGCTGGCATATTCGCTGGCAAAAGAAGTGCTATCCGGAAGTAGGTAAGAAAGAGTTTTTACCTCCCCCGTGCCAATGGCTTGAGAATAGTCCCACGTGACGTTCATTCCAGTGGTATTGGCATATGATGGGGTGTTGGTTTCGCATACAAATACACTTTTGCTTTGATTCAGCAAACTGTAATTGCTTGAGTCCAGTCCTTGTTGGCTAAGAGTGATGAAAGGAAGGGCGAGTATCAGAATGGTATTCGTTAGAAATTTCATAGTGTGTTTTTTCGTATGCGACAAAAATAATGACATACATGATTTGACAAGGGTATGGCTGTAAATACCCATAACTTCTTTTAAATTTGTTAGTAATTCAACGAAACCATGTTCCAAAAGGTTGACGAAAAGGCTTTTAGAAAGTATTCCTTCTTTACTGCGCTAATCCTGCTAGTAGTTACGCTGGCTTTTGCTTCCCAGTATTCCAAGCTTCGAATCGATTACGATTTTGAGAAATTTTTCCCAATCAACGATCAAGAAACTGACTTTTTTAGGTCCTTTCGCGAGCGTTTTGAAACCGATAATGACTTCGTGTTTATCGCCGTTGAAAATGAAAAAGGGGTGTTTCAAAAGGATTTTTTAGAAAACTTGAAAAAAATGCAAGTGGAACTCGATTCCATGGACAGAATTGAGTTTACTTCCTCTCTTGTTTCCGAAAATGAAAACTTGGTATACGGGGGCGGTTTTGTGGTGCAAAGACCCTATATCAATTTCGATAAACTGGATTTGAAAAGGGACGAGTCTCTGCTTTACAAGAATCCCGAAACGGCTAATTTATTTGTATCGAAAGACCGCAAGGCTACCTTGCTTATTTTGCGTCACGAAGACTATCTTGCTGGCCCGGCGATGGACGAGTTTGTGAAAGACTTGCATTCAATTGTAGATCACTATTCTTTTGACGATATCCACGTAGCTGGTAGGGTCGTGGGGCAGATGTATTACATCACCAAAATGTCCAGGGAGCTCCTGCTCTTTGTTTCGCTGAGTTTGCTATTGGTCATGATCTTTTTGCTGATCGCCTTCAAGTCGGGTTGGGGATTGATTCTTCCCTTGATTGTGATTTTGCTCGCAATGTCGTGGGTTATTGGTTTTATGGGCTTGTACAACGAACCCGTTAGTGTGGTTATGACCACTATGCCGTCCATCATGTTTGTGGTTGCCATGTCGGATGTTATTCATCTAATTAGTCGCTACTTGGATGCTTTCCGAACAGGAATTGGCAAGTTTGAAAGTATCAAACTAGCCGTAAGAGAAGTGGGGATGGCTACTTTTTTAACCTCGGTAACCACTGCGATCGGCTTTTTTACCTTACAGTTTGTCAGTGTACAACCGCTTCAGGTTTTTGGTATTGTTACTGGTTTTGGTGTTTTGATCGCTTTCGTGCTGACTTTTGTGCTCCTTCCCATTTTGTTCTATTATTTTCCTTCGCCCAGGTTCATTTTAAAGGGGGAAAAGGATTATTTCTGGAAAAAGAAGTTGTCCTCATGGTTTGTTTGGATGA
>JAOASF010000135.1 GCA_025210175.1 Crocinitomicaceae bacterium
CTTGAATACACCAAACGAATCCGTAATTGTAGGAGAATCTCCACTTCCAATGCGTTTCACAGGTCATGCCTCTGCTAACATTCCATTGGGTGGACGTTCGAAGTACAGAAACCAAACGACTATCATGCCGTCCATTTTGTACTCATACCAACAAGGATTCCAACAGTTGAACATTGGTACCTACGTTAAGTACGGAATGTTCACAGCGGGTGCATACTTCCGTAACAGAGATGCATTCATCTTGACTTTGGGATTGAGCACTGATCGTTTCCGTGTAGGTTACTCTTACGACGTTACCGTTTCTAAATTGAACAACGGTGTGTCTGGAGGATCTCACGAGATCTCAATGCAATTCCTAGTTGCATGTCGCAAGAAGCCAGTTACTTTCCGTACAATTTCTTGTCCGACATTCTAAAAAGAAAATTACAGTAAGCAAATAAAAGAAGTCACCCCTCCTCGGGTGGCTTTTTTTTGTGTCGAATATTCAAATATCTTTAATCCATGCATAAAGCATTCCTCATTCTTATTCCTTTATTGTTGTGTCTTTGCGAAGATGCAAAGTGCCAAGAAAATCAGGTGAGTTATGAGTTGGTAGAACTGGATCGTTTGTATCGTGGATACGCAAATTTGTTGAGGGTAAAATGGAATCCAAAAGAGAAGGGAACCATATCGCTTGCGGGCAAAAACCTCAACATAACCGAAAAGGCAAGAGGTATCTATGAAATTGTGCCAGGTGATGATCGCTTGGCCTATGTTTACGTTCTAAGAGAGCAAAAAGGAAGGATTGATACGCTCTCATCAAAAATGTTTCGCGTGTACCCACAGCCCGAACCAACGCTTTATTTGGGCAAATATCCATCCGGACAGGTATTGCTGACCCAAGAGGAAATTTTATTCGCGAAGTACAAACCTGATGTTCCTCTAAACGGTTCGCATCGGATTATAAATTTTCGAATCATTTATGGTGACGAGGTTCTGAAAGGAAATCAAAATAGTCTGGATACAAAAGCGCAGAAGTTTATTGCAGCACTTCCAAAAGGTGCTTATGTGATGGTCGAATGCGAGGTGTTAATGCCCGATGGTGAGAAGAAATTGATTTATGGTGTTTGGAAAATAGGTTTTGAATAATTTCCCTGACCTTTTAACCAATACAGCCCCAACTAAAAGGTGCAAATATTCGTTTGAGCTGAAGTGATTAATCCGTACAAATGGACTTAAAATGAAAAGATTTTTGTTGCCTTTCGCCGTTGCTAGTGTGTCTGTTTTTTTATTGGCTAGTTGTGATCCACAAGTGTCGTATTATAGAAAACTGCAGAATCAGAGTCAATACGATATCGTTTTGGTGAAAAGTCTGGACGGCACGAATGATTCCACCGAGATACTCAAAGGTCAAATGATCCGTTATGCCGAGGAAACAAGAATTGGTCAGGTTAGCGATTATGAGAGTTGTGTTAACTACAGATGGACACATACCGATTCCATGTACCTGGTGGTGAAAGGAGATACGACCAAAAAAGTCCTAATAGAACCTTTGGGAACTGCTGGGTGGAGATTTGTGAAGGTTCACGAATCAAAAATGAGCGGAGGAGGAGAATGCTACTGTGAATTAGAGCTAACGGATGCTATGATTCAATAGTCCTTACGAATGGCAAAAAATAACATGGATCGTTTAATTAAACTAGAGGATTAACTTCGGCATGGTTTTGGCGTCAGGCCACCCAAACAGAATCTGCACAATATGATAAAACTACTCTATGTCCTTTTCATCGGAGCCACAATGTCTAGTTGTTTTCATTTGATGCAAGGAGTACATCAAGATTATCAGTTTATCCCTGGGGAAGAAAGATGGAGAGTAGAAAAATTGGATGCTTTTTCGAACTGTGAGAAAGGGAAGGTATATGAAATTACGGGAAAACAACTGCGTACAGAGCTAAAGAAGAATGATACCTCGGTTGTTAGTCTCTTCGTAAATAAATGTTCAGGTGTAACGTGCTATCCAATGTCGGTTTACTCCTCGTATGCTCAAAGAACTGGTCGAAAAGTTTATATGATAATGTGCGATTATGGGAATTTCAAATATACCATGGATCAAAGTCCCGAAATACCGCTGTTTTCAGTGAATGCTGATCATTATAAAACCGATTATCAGCGAAGGTACAATCGACGTTTTTTTAAGGATCTATTAGCTACGGACGACAAAAAACAGGTAGATGTATTGAAACAAATGGATTTGATATTCAAAGGTGATTCACTTATTGGATACGAGATTGATATTTTTAGTATTAAATAAGCCGATCTCATATAACTTATTCTAAAAGCGTTATACACTTATGTGGGCAGATTTATTCACCTATATCAAGTTGTTCATTGGAATCACGGTCTCTTTAGCATGACTGGTTTCCTTTTTCTATGGTGTATGGAGTCTGTTTGTTCCGAAATTTGATCGCACAATGATGTTGGTAGCCCTGATTTTTGGGGTCCTATTGATTCTTGTGGGTGTCCTTTTACTTTTCTTAGGCGTATTGAGTGACTTTCAAGTAATGACCTAGCTAGTCAACACTGTAAACACTCTTCCCATTGATAAAGACAGTTTGAGCGAAGTTTTCTTGAAAATTAGCACCTGAAACAACCGGTTTGACGAAGATGCTAAACGTTGCATTTTTCCCTTTTTCTAAACTTCCAGTTTCCGTTTCTCTAAAAGAGGCCAATGCTGCCCAAATGGTCATTCCTCTCATGGTTTCTTCTAGCGTCAAAGCTTCACTTTTCAAGAATCCTGCTCCAGGGACATTGTTTCCATCCTTCCGTTGAACTGCAGCATGGATGGTTAAGAAGGGATTGGTTTGTTCAACCGGGAAATCTGTTCCGATGGCCAACATGCCTGTTTTGTTCAACAAGGTCTTGTAGGCATAAGCACCTACCATTCGATCTTTTCCTAATCTGTCTTCAGCCCAACGTTGATCACTCACGGCATGTGTGGGTTGCACAGATGGATAAACGCCGACCTCTGCAAACAAGGCAAAATCTTTAGGGTCTACCACTTGCGCATGCTCAATTCTCCAACGGTGATCCTTGTTTTCAGCTTGCGCCATTTTGTACAATTCCAAAAGTAAATAATTGGTTGAATCACCAATTGCGTGACTGTTTAACTGATAATTGTGAGCTAAACAGAATTGAGCTAAATCTTTCATTTTATCTCTAGGAGTAGTTAAAACTCCATGATGATCGTGCTGATCCGAGTACGGTTTTTTCAATAAGGCTCCTCTAGAACCTAAGGCTCCGTCTCCGTACATTTTGAAACTTCTTACATACAGGTTACCCCATTTTTGAATTCCATTTTTCTCTACAAAAGCTCTGTTTTCTGGAGAGTCTAAAAGCATACCGTAAACCTCCAATTGAAGACTTCCGTCCAACGCCATTTCTTTTAAGATTGCCAATTCTTTGTTTTGGATTCCAGCCTCGTGAACACCTACAATTCCGTATTGGTACAACTCGTTTTGGATTTCCAGAAGAGTTGCTTTCAATTCTTTGGTGCTGAATTCGGGAATGTATTTTTCCATCGGTTCAATGGCATTGTCTACCAACAAACCAGTGCATTTTCCATCCTTCGTAACCACTATACCTCCATCAATTTTAGTGTCAGCTGTGAAGCCTGCCAATTTCAATGCAGCGTCGTTGGCTAACAAAGCATGTCCATCTACTCGGTACAGGCAAACGGGGATGTCAGGAAATCGCTCGTTTAACTTTTCATTGTTGGGTAATTCGGTTTCACCCCATAAACTCTGGTCCCAACCGCGACCAATGATGAATTTGCGCTTCTTTTTGCTTTGATACTTTTCTGTTCGGAACAACAATTCATCCATCGATTTACAACCAAACAACTCCACACTCATCTTTTGCTTCGCATACGAGAGCAAGTGACCATGTGCATCTGTCAAACCAGGGTAAACATCCTTTCCGCCAGCATCGATGCTTTCATCGTAGCTGTATTTGTTCAGGATTTGTCTCTCAGGACCCAATTCTACAACTTTTCCATCGCGAATAGCCATGGCTTCATACACCGTGTTTTTCTCATCCATTGAGTGGATTTGCGCATTGTGAATGATCAAATCAACATGCTCACCTTTCATGCAAGATTGAGCAGTCAACAAAAGGATCAAAAGGGGAATGAGAGAGAATAACTTTTTCATGGATTTCAGAATTGTGCTTAAAAATACGCTTTCAATCTTTGAAAGGCTTTCCGCTCGTCCATTTTTCTACTAGAAGTCACGCGTTTGGGGCCTTCGCCTTGCAGGGTTTGTTTATCTTTGTCGAAAATTTTTTAATAGAAATGGAAATTCCAAAAACGTATGAACCTGCACACGCAGAGGACAGATGGTACAAGCATTGGTTAACTCAGGGCTATTTTCAATCGAAGCCTGACGCAAGAGAGCCATACACAGTCGTCATTCCTCCGCCGAACGTCACTGGCGTTTTGCACATGGGGCATATGTTGAATAATACCATTCAGGATGTATTGGTTCGCCGTGCGCGCATGCTGGGTAAAAACGCATGTTGGGTACCGGGAACAGATCACGCATCAATCGCAACCGAAGCAAAGGTTGTTCAGAAACTGCGCAAGGAAGGAATCAAGAAATCGGATCTTTCACGCGAAGAATTCTTGGGGCACGCTTTCGAGTGGAAGGACAAGCACGGAGGAATCATCTTGGAACAATTGAAGAAACTAGGAGCGTCTTGTGATTGGGATCGTACGAGTTTTACGATGGATCCAGAATATTCTGAGTCGGTATTGGATGTTTTCGTTGACCTCTACAAAAAAGGAAAAATCTACCGTTCAGTTCGAATGGTGAACTGGGATCCGGAAGCGCTAACTGCCGTTTCGGATGAAGAGGTAAACTATAAGGAAGTAAACTCAAAATTGTTCCACGTTCGCTACAAGATTGCAGGTAGCGATGATGAGTGGTTGACTATTGCGACGACGCGTCCAGAAACGATCTTGGGAGATACCGCTATTTGTATTCACCCAGAAGATGAGCGTTACAAGCACTTGCACGGTAAAATGGCCATTGTTCCAATCGCAAATCGCACCATTCCAATCATTTTGGATGAGTATGTAGAGCGCGATTTTGGAACGGGATGTTTAAAAGTTACACCTGCTCATGATCAAAATGACTACGAATTAGGGAAGAAACACGACCTAGAAACGATTGATATTTTCAACGCAAATGGAACCTTGAACGAGCATGGTTTGCACTACAACGGGATGGACCGTTTTGAGGTGAAAAAGGCGATTGAGAAAGAATTGTACGACAAAGGGTATTTGGTTAAAACAGAAGACCACATCAACAAAGTTGGTTTCTCTGAAAGAACAGATGCCGTTATCGAACCTCGTTTGTCTTTGCAGTGGTTCGTTGCCATGAAAGAATTGGCAGCACCAGCTTTGGAAAACGTAATGAATGGAAACATTGAGTTCCATCCTCCGAAATTCAAGAATACCTACCGTCACTGGTTGGAGAATGTAAAAGATTGGTGTATTTCTCGTCAACTTTGGTGGGGACACCGCATTCCAGCATTCTACTTTGGAGATGGAGATCACGACTACGTGGTTGCAAAAACGGTCGAGGAAGCAGCGGCTTTGGCGACTGAAAAGGCCGGACGTACTGTGACTATGGATGAGCTTCGTCAGGACGAGGATGTTTTGGATACATGGTTCTCTTCTTGGTTGTGGCCTATTTCTGTTTTTGACGGATTGACGAAACCAAATAACGAGGAAATCAAATACTATTATCCTACCAACGACTTGGTAACGGCTCCAGAGATTATGTTCTTCTGGGTGGCACGTATGATCATGGCGGGTTACGAATACTTGGATGAATTACCTTTCAAAAACGTGTATTTCACAGGTATCGTTCGCGATAAATTGGGACGTAAAATGTCGAAGAGTTTGGGGAATTCACCAGATCCAATTGAATTGATTGAGAAATACGGTGCCGATGGGGTTCGTATGGGAATTTTGATTTCTTCTCCGGCTGGAAATGACCTTCCTTTCGATACTTCTCAATGTGAGCAAGGACGTAATTTCTCGAATAAGATTTGGAACGCTTTCCGTTTGATCAAACAATGGGAAGTACGCGATATTCCACAACCAGAGTCTTCTCAAAAAGCGATTCAATGGTTTGAATCGAAATTCAATGAGACCTTGGTTCAAATCAACGAGCACTTTGAGAAATTCCGTATTTCGGATGCTTTGATGGCGACCTACAAGTTGGTTTGGGATGACTTCTGTTCTTGGTACTTGGAAATGATCAAGCCAGGATACGAGCAACCAATTGATTCAAAAACTTTGGAGAGTACGATTGGTTACTTCGAGCAGTTGTTGAAATTGTTGCAACCTTTCATGCCTTTTGTTGCGGAAGAATTATGGCACTTGGTAAAAGAAAGAGCAGCGAACGAAGATATCGTAATTTCAGAGTGGCCGACAGTTGGAAAGATTGATGCAGAAATCTTGACATCATTTAACAATGCAGCAGAGGTAATCACGCAAATCCGTAACATCCGTAAACAAGGTAACATAGCAAACAAAATCAAACTAGATTTATTTGTGAAGGAAAACGCGAAAGTGGATACCTCGATGGATTCTGTAATCTCAAAAATGGGAAATCTCAGCTTCTTGGAGTACACGCAGGAGAAAAAGAACAATGCTTACAGTTTCCTATTCCAAACGAACGAATACTTCATCCCATTCGGTGATGCGGTTGACGTGGATGCGGAAAAACAGAAATTGGAAGAAGAATTGACCTACACGAAAGGCTTCTTGCAAAGTGTTCAGAAGAAACTGCAAAACGAGAAATTCGTAGCAGGAGCTCCAGAACAAGTCGTTGCCATTGAGCGTAAAAAAGAGTCCGATGCACTCAGCAAAATCAAAGTCATCGAAGAAAAGCTAGCAAGTTTAAATTAATATAGAAAGGGCCTCGATTGAGGTCCTTTTTTTTGTTTTGTTTTTGTGATTGGCAGATTGCAGATTGACAAATTACAGATTGATATATTGAAAGTTTATTTTCCATTGTGAAACTAGGAGAATGAAATGCATGAAGTTTTCCACGCAAAGAGGCAAAGAACCGCAGAGGTCGCAAAGAGTGTTAGTAGTAGAGAACGACGTGTTTAAATAATTTCTTAGCGTTCTTTGCGAAACCTTAGCGCCTTTGCGTGAAATTTTGGGATTGCAGATTAGCAGGTTGCCAGATTACCAGATTTCATTTGCAGATTGCTAGGTTGTAATTCAATTGGCTTGCCTTTTCGTCCTATAACTGCTTCTTATGAGGGATCAAACTTAGAATTACGATTCCCAAATTGGCTAGGCCTAAAGTTCCAAAAGGGAACAATCCTTCGAGGACAAAAAAGGGCAAGAAGGCACAAAAAAGAACCTTTAGAAGAGTCGATTTTTCACTCCACGTATTTACATGATGAAAGAGAAGTGGCAAGACAAATAGAAAATGTTCGAGATCCGTTACCACCAAGTTAGGTACAATAGCGATGAGCACAAACATGCTCAATTGTATGCTTTTGTCCTTTCGTTTTAAAAAGCTAAAAAGTAAACCAACAAAGAAGAGAATGGGTAAACCATAAGAAGAAGCGATATCTATTCCACTTATTTTTTGAAGTATACTGAAAACGGTTTGTTCGCTGGTTAACATCGTTGAATGCCCCATCATGGCTTTCCACCATTCCAAATGCAGGTCGATGGTTCCTTGAAAACCTTTAAAAGGAAGTAGAAAGAGAATGAAAACTAGAGCTGAAAGACCAATTTGCAACAAGAATTTCCATTGCATTCTGAACACAAAAGGAAGAACGAAAATGCCGAAATATGGCTTTGTTAGAATGATAAAAGCCAATAATAGAGCGGCTAACCAAAATCGGTTTTTCTCAAAAGAATAGACGCTGAGTGTTAAAGCTGAAATGAGAATGATGTTGACGTTTCCAAGATGCAATTCACGGGTAAGGAGCACCACGATTGTCACAAATAGACCGAGGCCAACAAGTAGGTGTTTTTTTCCCTTCTCCCAGATATCCTTGCCGTGAAACAAGAATAACCAAATGGTCAAACCAAGTGTAATCCAGAAATGAAACGATGAGGTTACAAAGTATGGAAGGACGGTCGCAGGAAGGAAGAACAAGAGCGTTTCGGGGCCATATTTGTAATACCCCGTATCCAAACCAAATGGCAAACCATAAACAGGATCACCTTTCAAAAAAGCTTCAGCTGCGCTGTAGTATACACGAAAGTCATTGAGCCAAAATCTCTCATTGATATTTTCCAATGTGTACATCAAGATTCCGTACAGCGTGAAAATCAGAATGATACTGTGCTTCAACTTCCAACCATTCGGAAACAAGGACGTGATTGCGTTCATCTTACTTTAAAATTTCCTCTATGGTGCTTTTTGCTACATAGTGGTAATTTCCTTTGGCTCGGTCATAGACTTGGCGCGCCCATTCTTTGTTGTAGGGTGTTAAAGCCAATTCTTTGTATATCGGTGAAAGGAATTTTCTGCGACCTACCTTACAAAGGAATTTGTCCATGTCTTTGCGGACCTCCAAGTAACCAGCGCGAATGCTCAAAACATACCACTCGGCCATCAATTCTGCATTTCCACAGTTGCGGAAACCGAGGTGTTTGTCTACCAATTTCAATTTTTCAACTTCGATGTCGTGCGGCAAACGACGAATGAAAGCCAACCATTCTTGGGTGGTATAATCCGAACGCTTCAATTTTACTTTCTTGTTTTTGAAACTGAATATATCAATACCCTCCACCAATCGATCCGCCATTTTTTGGACGGCTTTGAAACGTTTAGAGGTTAATTGCTGACAGTTTTTCGGCAATCCCTTTCCGTATAACCACTCTCTTGTATTGAACTGAATGTCGTATTTGTTCAAAAGGTTGGTGTTCAAATAATCTTCGAACGTTTCTGTTGTTAGGTTTGGAAGGCAAAATCCTTGAAGTAGTTTTGCAAGAAAACATCCATGCGTTTGCGTCCCACCTTTTGCTCCAAAGTTTTGAGGAAAAAAGCACCTTTTACGTAGGCAATGGAGGTCATTCCATCATCCGGACTTCTTCCTTCTAGTTCCAATTTCAACTGCGTATCTTCAGGGTTCTTTCCTTCCGAAATTTCTTTCATTTCCTGTTTCAATTCTTGAAATTCGATCAAAGCCAACATGTCGGCAATTTCTTTTCCAAAGATGTCTTCCATGATGCGGTTCTCTATGTAGACCGTAAAGCCTTCATTCAACCAGAAATCGTTCCAAGTGGCATTGGTAACCAAATTCCCTGACCAACTATGAGCCAACTCGTGAGCAACCACCGAAACCAACGAACGATCTCCTGCCAAAAGCGTCGGGTTGGCAAAAGTCAAACGCGGGTTTTCCATTCCACCAAAAGGGAAAGAATAGGGGAGTACAACCAAGTCGTATTGTTCCCAGCGATAGGGACCAAAAAGTTTTTCGGCAGACTCAATCATTTGTGGCAATTCAGCGAATTCATAAGCACATTCGTCAATCAATCCTGGTTCAGCGTATACACCTGAGTTTTCACCTAGATTGTGATAGGTCAAGTCACCAACGGCCATGGCAATCAAGTAA
>JAOASF010000136.1 GCA_025210175.1 Crocinitomicaceae bacterium
CCCTACATCCCTTTGATCGACCGGGAGTAATTGTGGACATTGGCGGCGGTAGTACCGAGATCATTCATGCTGATAAAACAGGGGTGATGCATGCCCGTAGTTTTGACATCGGTGTATCTCGTATTTATCAAAAATTCACCATGAACGATCCCTTGACCATGGCGGATGAAAGGCGTATTGTTGCTTACTTGGAAGAAAAAGTTGGTGGGTATTTCGATGACAAAAAAGTAGCCACACTCATTGGGTCTTCGGGAAGTTTTGAAACTTTTTATGAGCTGATTTACAAAAAGCACTTTCCGAAATCGAGTCGAATGTTTACTGTTGAACTAGCTGATTTTAAGCGAGTTTTGAAAGAAGTGAAACGCTCAACCTTGGCCGAAAGGGAAAAAAATCAATTCATCATACCTATCCGAAAAATCATGGCGCCCATTACGGCTGTAAAAACGGAATGGTTGTTGGAGAAACTGGAAATAGAAAAACTCTTGATTTCACCGTATTCGTTGAAAGAAGGAGCCTTATTAAGATAAAAACAGACCTATGGGAAAAATACTGATTGTTGACGATGAGAGAAGTATCCGAAGAGCCCTTCGCGAGATTTTGGAATTTGAAGGTTTCGAAATCGACGAAGCAGAAAACGGAAAAGAAGGTTTTGAAAAGATAAAAGAGACGGTTTACGACTTGGTATTTTGTGATATCAAAATGCCGGGAATGGACGGAATTGAAGTCCTTGAGGCAATGATGGCCTCCAATATCGATACGCCTATGATTATGATTAGTGGTCATGGAAATATCGAAACAGCTGTTCAAGCCATTAAAAAAGGTGCATTCGATTTCATCGAAAAGCCATTGGATTTGAACCGCATCTTGGTGACTATTCGCAATGCCGGAGATCGCGCAACCTTGGTTCAGGAAACGAAAACTTTGAAATCAACAGTAAAGAAATTCAAAGGAAGTAGCATTATTGGAGAAACGCCAGAGATTATTCAAATCAAGGAAATGATTGAAAAAGTGGCTCCGTCTGACGCTCGAGTTTTGGTAACAGGGGAAAACGGAACGGGTAAAGAATTGGTTGCGCGCTCTTTGCACGATTTTAGCTACCGAAAAGCTCAGCCTTTCATCGAAGTAAACTGTGCAGCTATTCCATCCGAATTGATTGAAAGTGAATTATTTGGTCACGAAAAAGGAGCCTTTACTTCTGCTGTGAAACAAAAGAAAGGGAAGTTTGAACTGGCTTCAGGTGGAACATTGTTTCTTGATGAAATTGGCGACATGAGCGCCAGTGCACAAGCTAAAGTTTTGCGAGCCTTGCAGGAGAATGTTATCCAACGAGTAGGAGGTGAGAAAGATATAAAAGTGGACGCTCGAGTAGTAGCAGCGACCAACAAGGATCTGCGCAAAGAAATAGCCGAAGGTAGATTCCGTGAAGATTTATACCACCGTTTAGCCGTAATTTTAATACATGTACCCGCTTTGAACGATAGAAGAGACGATATTCCATTACTGGCTGAGCATTTCTTGACAAACATATGCTCCGAACACGGAATTCCAAGAAAAAGCTTTGCTCCAGACGCCCTTGATGCCTTGAAGAAGGTAGACTGGACTGGAAATATTCGCGAATTGCGAAACATTGTGGAACGTTTGGTCATCCTCTGTGGACCGACCATTCAAGCCGATGAGGTACTCATGTACGCCAACCCGAAAATGAAAGTATAAGTGAAAGGTCCTGATAAGGGACCTTTTTTCATTCCCAACGAAATTTTTACCATAATATGGAATGTAAATCGGTATTTATTAGGCGAATATCCTTTAAAACATGAGCATCAGAGTCTTCAATATGCTCATAATTTTCAATGAATTTTGATTGCGTTCGAAACTCTAAAAGCTTTTACTCTTAACAGTTTGAACGACCTAATGAAAGGTCTTCTTCATTTTCAAATGTGGAATGCCATCTTCGTCAAAATATTCGCCTAGGCCATGATATCCATTTCTAGCGTAGAAATTGACGGCTGAGTCTCTGGCGTGACAGTAGATCGTGTATACCTGCTTTGAACGGCTAAAATCTTCGCAAAACAGCAAGAGTTGTGCGCCAATCCCTGTACTTCTCAACTCTTCTTTTACCGCAACTCGTTGCATTTTGAAGCAATCCCCTTTTGGGACCAAAACTGCTGTGACAACCAAGTCTTTGTCGATATAACCCGAAATGTGAAAATGATCTTTTTCGAGTGACAACTCTTCCTCGCTAAAACAACTACCCAAGGGGCGACGCAGGACGTCCTCTCTCAACTTCACAGCCTCTTTCCATTCATCAAAACCATGATTCACCACACGGAAAACAACCTTTGACATATTTAGCAAAGAAAAGTAAATCCCAGAATGAGCGTGTCAAAAAAGGTCCAATTATTTTTACCCCTTAGATGCCTACTTTCGTTGAAATGGGTAAAGGGATTGATTAATAGGCGTTTAGAAGTTGAAATACACGCCAACAGGTAGGTAGAACCAGTAATTTCCTTCCCAAATTTTGCGAGATGGAGAGAAACGAGTGCTGCCATCTTTTCTCGAAATGTAGGTCTGTTGCGTGTGGTGACGCTGTGTATATCCCAATAATTCTGCCCCTATAGAAAAGGAAAGACATTTCGAAACAGAGACATTTACCCCAATCCCACTGTACATACCTAGATAAAAAGTTGAGTGCAAGCTTTTGCGCAAATTGAAATCATAGGTATCTGTATTGGCAACGTAGATGTAATTGAAATACGTTTGAACATCTTGCGCCAAACCGGTTGAAATTCCGGCAGAGAAATACGGTCGAACGTAACGGTAATTTTGCCCGAGAAAATATTTTATTCCCGATTTAAAAGTCGTTTCAAATGAAGGGGAAAGGAAATAGTCCGAGTATTGATAATTCTCATACCCAGCATTGTATGGGGTGACGAAACTTTTTGAGTAACCCTCGTCATATCCATTTGCTATTAGCTGACTAACCTGCACCGTTTGTTCCCAAATGATATTTTTTTTGCTGTTATAGAAACCAATACTTGCACCAATTCCGGGAGTAAAAGCCTGAAAACCAAATGCACCTTTGTGGAACAAGGGTTTTACTGGTTTGATTCCTTTGTATTGTGGATAACGGTCCTTCGAATTCCATGAATAATCCTTAACGCGCAGTCTTGAGATTTTTACCCGGCTGTTCCCGTGGTCCTTTGATTTGAAAAGAATTCGGGTTAGCTGTACGTCTTCAATTTCACCAGTCAGGGTTGTGTTTTTACGAGTAATGATCGTATCCTGGCCAAGTGCAGAAGATGTCGAAAAGGCTAAAGAAATGGTGGTTAAAAGAAGTTGAATTTTCATTGGGTAAAGTTTAGTTGGCGCGAATTTAAATTTATTATTTCGATTCTATTTTTGAAAAATGATAAATGGTTTGATGATTAATTGCCCATAACTCCTAGGATGATGATTTTCAGTTTTTCCACAAAAGAAATCTTGGGAGCATCCTTCCATTCTAGGATATCAGAAAAATATTCTGTCATTTCCTTACGAACCTTTAAGGGGTAAGTATGATAATCGTTCATAAGTCTATCTTGAATGCGCTTGATCTCTTTTTTGTTATTGTCCAAATCCAAATCAATTGACACCCAAGAAAGAAGGTTTAAAATGGCGAGATTAACGGGAACCGTTTGATTGGGCGATAAATTCCTCGTTAAAAAATCTACACAATCAAGATAAATGTGCGGTGCTTTCTCCGACATGGGAGCATAATCAAACTCTAAGGTATCGAAGAGATCTGCATCTAATTCGCCGTTCTGTAACTGTCGGGTTTTACGCTCTATTTCCTTTTGTAGGAACTCGAAATGATCTTCCGAAAAATCTGCAAACGCCTCGTAGATAACCCCGATGGAAGTGTCGTTTTCCTCCGTTATTCGCAGGCAATGATTTTCATATTGCTGCATGTTTTCTTTTGCATCAGCTACCAAGAATTTTAGAAAAGACTCAGATGCTTCTTCGGATTTATCGTACCACAGGTTGTAGTCCTCATCAAAGGATTTTAGTTCGTTTAGGATGTTCATATGTTCAGTTGGTTTAAATGTCCTTGTCTAAGGCATTGCGTATTATTTCACGAGTAATTTCAAAAGATGGTAAAGATGCATCTTTCGAGATAAAATTACCGTTTCTGTCAATCAACATATAGCGAGGAATAGAGCGGATCCCATAGTTTATGGCCGTTTCATCATTGAATCCATCAGGTAAAATTAAAAAAGTACCTTTTATTCCCTTTTTTGTCAGAAACTCATGGGCCACCAACCAATCTTTTTCAAAGGCAATGTATAAGAAAACGACCTCTTCCTCTTTGAACGTTTCTTGCAACTTCTTACTATGGGGCATTTCCTGAATACAAGGGAAACAGCCTCTTGCCCAAAAGTCAATATAGACTACTTTGCCCTCGAATGCCGACAAGTCAACTCGCACCCCTGAGGAATCAAAGGCTGAAATAAAAGCCTTTTCTTGCGACTTTAATTCTTGTATGTTCGATAGAATACGCTCCTCCCAAACTTTATTATTCAGATCGGGCAAATGCTCCAAAATAGTAGCGGTTCGAACAGCGTACAGGGAGTCAAAATTTGAACTTCCACGACTGAGTTCGAGACCGTCCAGAATACCCTTCATGAACATGAAATGCAATGTAGGCTGCGTCGATTTTGGGAAAAATGTTCGAATGATGGAGTCGTCATACATATAGATGGTTTTATACACTGAGCAATTTTTCATGTCCGGACAAACTTCTTTCGCTCTTTGGTAATGGATTCCCGACCGGATGTTTGACAGTGCATATAAACCGCTCATAGAATTCATGTTGTATGCGTATTCCCAATCAACAGAATTTATCAATGCCTGTATGATAGAGTCTGTGAAGTAGGGGGAATAGTCGTGTTGGCTATATGGTAATTGAAAATAGTCATTCAGGTATTCGAAGGCGATTTCGCTTTCTTTTTCACGCACAAACTCTGGGGTTAGCTTAAGTTTTCGTTTTTTCTTATATAAATTTCTGTATTGTCTTTTTTTTCTTGTTTGTAAATAATGAATTCGCCGTTTTGGTTTGTACTCATACATTTTACGATGCAGCAGAAAGTGAAAAAGTGAGTAACCTGGTATGGAGTAATCGTATTTCTTTTCTGCTTTCCATTTTCCGGACAAGACGTATTGATTTTTCTTTTGCCAGACATCCACTGTATCCCCAGCTTTTGCGCTTAGATTCCAAAAGACATTTGTCGTTTCATGGAAAAGTGTCAGACCGATAGGTTTGGTAGCAGGTATGTGGAATTCGAGTGTTTTGTTTGGCTCGTTTTTAAAGTCCATGCCTTTGAGCTTCTCATCAATAAAATCAAGGGTGTTTGGATAATAGCTCAATTTAAAAAAGCCCGTATCCTTACTGTGGACGCGAATGAGAATTTCTTGTGAAAGACCGAGAAGAGAGTTCAGAAAAAAGCTGATCAGAAGTAATCGTTTCATGGAGATCTAAAAACGCGAATTGATTGAAATGTTACCAATGGAATGAAAAATTAATATCCTTCTAAAAATTATAGGCCAAACGCAAAGGCCAGAAAATTCTGTATCCTACACTTTTACGGTCGGGGTAAAAAATCGTCTCCTCGCTACCGTCTTTGCGGGAGATATAAGTCGTTTGTCCGGGAGAGATAAAATTGTATCCCATCAACTCAATTCCAAAACTCAAATTCAACCTTTCCGTTAAGGCTTGTTGAATTCCAAGTTGAAGAAAGGCTCCTGAATAGGTTGTTGTTTTATCATCGGCATATTGTCCCAAAATGTATACATCTACAGGAGGCGTGTCAATGGACGTTGCAACATATTCGTAATTCCTTGAGCTTTTGTAAACGCGTGTATAACCCAATACAAATCCGACACCGATGTAGGGTCTAAATCGATTGTAATTTTGGAACGCATTGTATTTCAAGCCGAGTTTGAATCCTAATAAATTTCTCAATTCACGATCGTAAAAATGCACCTTCTCTTGGTTTCTGTCATAAACGGTATATTCTCGATAATGATAGGGAGTGTAGTACTTTACTTGTCCCACTTGAAGGTTCCCAACAAACGAAAAGTTCGTTGCCAGAATTTGACGTTCGTAGATCATTCCTCCTCCTGGCGCAAAAAATTGAGTTCCAAAAGATGATTTTTTCCAATAGGTGGTAACCGGCTTTACCAATGAGTCTTGCATTTGGTCTTCCCACAAAACGTATCGATCAATGTTCGATCGATCAACCTCCATCATTCCACCGTTGATTTGTAGAATGATTTTTGATTTTTTTATTTGTTCGATTTTTCCCGTAACCACTGTATTGTTTTTGAGGTACAAGGTGTCTTGAGAAAAAGAAACAAGCCCAACGAGAGAGCATAATGTAGCAAAGAATAGTTTTTTCATAGTAATTAGATTTTTAGGTAGATAAAAAATAGTTTAATACCAAGTTTTTGAGTGAGTGGCTTGGAGCAAAAGATTGGCAAGTTAGACTTCTTTTTGTTTAAAAAACACTTTAGATTGTAAGCCCAAATTTATTGGGGACTGTAAGCTTACAATCCCAGTTTTTCTTTATCTTTTTTCGTGTTCAAAGAATATACGAAACTAGCCTGTGCGGTGATGCATTTGGTGAAATTTTTTCCTTTGTCACGTTTGCCTATTGGGATCATACCGTACTGAAAAACAGCTTCTGCTCTTGTGCTCAATCGTTTGGTGATCGCATAACTAGTACCTGATCCGAAGGTTATGCCAAGGTCGAAGGGTAACATCTTTATAATTTGCACTTTGTCGTAATCATAATCCTCAGCGCTATAACTTTTATACCCATACGTCTGTCTCAATAAGTAGGCAGCATAACCACCACCAAAGCCAAAGAAGCCAAATTTTCGTATTTGCAAATTGAATTCAAGGGATAGCGGAATGGTAAGGTATTCAAGCTTGGTTTGACGTTCAACCAAGTCGCCAAAGGTAACATTAGCTGCATGGTATCCATCATTAAAAGGACCATTGTCTCCAGAAGTGTAGACAGAATATTCTCTGTTTCCTTTTTGATCGTATTGCACACCAATGCGATATCCGAACCATTTTTTCCACATTTTTTGATACGTGAAGGAGCTGCTAAGGCCAACAAAGTTACTGTCTTGAATGTCTGCAAAACTGCAAATGTTGACACCTGAACCGAGTGATAAATTGGTTCTGTAACGCTCATTTTGTGCAAATGCTGATTGACTTAAGCTCAATAAACCCATAGCCAAGGTTAGTAATAGTGTCTTTTTCATGAATAGTTTTTAATGTTCAGGTTAAATCTAAGAAGTGAAATTGAGTATCCGCTAACTCAATAAACAAATGATACTATTCAATGAATAAAATCAATCTCCGACTGAACAAAAGCTATTTGACGTTGTTTTCGACGTCGAATGTTTTGGAGGAATCTTGCAACAAAGCATTTAAATCCTTCAATTCCTTCACACTCAAATGACGCCATTTTCCTTCCGGAACGTCCAAGTGAATGTTCATAATGCGGAGACGTTCCAGTCTTCGGACGCGATTTCCTAAAAACTCACACATGCGACGAATTTGGCGGTTCAATCCTTGCGTTAGAATGATCTTGAAACGGAAGTCATCTACTTTTTCAACCTTACATTTCTTGGTAACGGTTCCCAAAATTGGAACTCCATTGCTCATGCGTTCGATGAAGGATTTAGTAACAGGTAGCTTGGTGGTAACGAGGTATTCCTTTTCGTGATTGTTTCTGGCGCGGAGAATCTTGTTGACAATATCGCCGTCGTTGGTCAATAAAATCAAACCCTGACTGTCCTTGTCCAAACGACCAATAGGGAAGATGCGTTCCGGGTAATTGATGAAGTCGATAATGTTGTCTTTTTCACGTTTTGTATCGGTCGTACAAACGATTCCACGAGGTTTGTTGAGCAAAATATACACCGGACGATTTTCGTTTCCTTGGATGATTTTTCCATCCACTTTGATCTCATCATCTTTGGATACTTTGGTTCCGTTTTCGGCAAGGACTCCGTTGATGGTGACACGCTGTTGTTCGACCAATTTGTCGGCTTCACGACGTGAACAATAGCCCATTTCACTAAAATACTTGTTGATGCGAACCAATACTTTTTCCTCCATATCTGCTGCAAAAGTACCTAAGAAGGCTGATATACGAAATTGCTACAGGTAAAAAGAGCGCTAGCCTCGGCCGTTTCCTTTGAATAAATACCAATTGTCTCCTAGAGGTCGAAGAATGAAAATGTTGTTTTTGAGCAGAATTTTTTCAACGAAATCAGGATTGGAAATGTACATGTAACCGATTGATCCTTTGAAGTTGTTGAGAATATACATTCGTGTGAGGTCAGCTTCTTTCAAATGAATCCCTTCGAGTTCAGTGAGAAATAAATGTTGGGGATTGAATTCCTCAAAAATCCGTCCGCGAATTTTATTTTGTGTTTTCCCGGGTTGTCTTTCTGCATCGTAAAGGTCCTTGATGCGTTTGATTTCGATTTCATTGTCCTCAAAATATTTCACCAATGTATCGTCTAAGCTTAGGGTAAGGTTGTAAAGTCCTTTGATGTATTCAAATTGCTCTCTTGAGCGAAGTATTTTTCTTTCTGAATCAGAATGAAGAACACTGTCGACTTGTTCGTCCGAAAGCTGAGCCATCCACAAATCGGCAACGGTCATTCGGTTCAATTCGTGCAAGGCAGTTAGTTTCCAAGCTTTTTTTTCGTACTTGAAATGTAGATAAAACTCCTTTCCAGTTTCATCCGGATCTTTAGCCGTTACGTTGATAATATAGTAGTCTTCGCTGATGGAAAAAGGGCGAATTTGAACCCAGTTTTTCTTTCGAACATATGTAAAATCGGGAAGAACAGAACGTTTGCTTTCTGTGATGGTATCGGGCAGGAAAAGTTGAATGATCGGGGAGGTGTGGGTGTGAAAACTAGCAGAATAGAGTCCTGTAGTGTCGGGCATGGTCACCCCATGAAAAATTTCAGCGCACCATTCCAAAGGGTCTTTTTGTCCCCATAAGGTCAAGCTGGAAGCACAAATTAAAACGAAGAGTATTCGGTTCATTCTTGAGTTTCTTTCGCCTGCTTTTTCTTCAACCAAACACTTCCTACACCTGAACCTATCGCAATTCCAGGCCCAATCCACACACCCCAATTTCCTTCGGCCAATCCAATTATCAATCCCAATAGGAGGCCGACAAGCGCGCCAATGGCAATGGGACGTTCATTTTTTTTCATGCTTCTTCCTTATTTTTTAGTTGGATAGCGTCTATTCTTCGTCAAATTATTGAACAGCAGAGCTACCAAGAATAAAAGTAAGGTTCCTGTTAAAATTGGCGAAAGAACATAGAGAAAACCCAGTGCTTTTATTTTTTCACTTCCAATTACAGCTATCAATGCCGTAGCACCTCCTGGAGGATGTAAGGATTTAGTGATTTGCATAATGACGATGGAAAGAGAGACAGCTAAGGGGGCAGCTATCCATAAAGTGGAGGGAAATAGTTTATAAACCGCAACTCCAATAATGGCTGACACAACGTGACCAAAAATGAGGTTCCTCGGTTGAGCCAACGGACTGTGTATGGCACCATAAATCAATACACTTGAAGCGCCAAAGGAACCGATTAAAAAAAGGTTGGATGTGTCATCGAGATAAAGACTCTGAATAAAGGCAATAGAACCTATCCCCACAAAGGACCCCAGAAAAGACCAAAACATTTCGGTTGGGTTAATGAGGGTTTCGCGATAGAGGATGTATCTCGTTTTCCGAATGTTTCTTTTGAGTTTGGACATGGGTGTGAGGGAAAATCAATAGGGTTCAAAGTTAAAATCATATTTGGGAACAGGTCATGCACCTACATGTTGAAATTTTAAACTTCTTATCAGAAATGTGTCAAATATACCTCCTGAAGAACGCAAAAAATCGAGTATCATTCTAAGATGGATGATTTGTCTTTATATTGTTAAAAAAAAATGATTGTTATTAAAAAACTTACCAGTTGTATTGTTTTGCTGCTGACTGTGAATTTTATGGTTCACGGTCAGAATGCCTTGGACTTTGATGGCAGCGACGATATGATTCAAACCAATTGCGATGGTGTAACGTGAAAAGCCAACAGAACTTTTGAAGCATGGATTTGGGTGCCTTCATCAGCTCCAGCAAGTAATTTGTGTATACTAGATTATGGATCAAGCGCTACTGCTTCGAGAAATACTTTCATGGTGAATGGGAGTAGAGGACTTTCTTTTATTGCTGGAGGTGTCAACACCAACATTTCCTCGACTAATTCAGTGATTACCGATGACGTTTGGACACATGTGGCCATGGTACTCGAAAACGGGACAGGATATTTTTACGTGAACGGTGTGGCAGTTGGTTCGGGCAACTTATCGGGAGTAAGTACCCCATCTGGTCAAACAGGTGTACGCATAGGTGAACGTGTGAGCGGAGGTTCCATTCCTTTTAAGGGAAAAATAGATGAGGTAAGAGTTTGGAATGTAGCCAGAACACAGACGGAAATCCAAAGTAACATGAACGGTGAGTTGTGTCAGGGATCGAGTAACTTGCTACTTTACCTTCAATTGGATCAAGGAACAGCAGGAGGAAACAATGCTGGATTGACCAATGTAATCGACTATTCGAATAATGGTATTTCGGGAACCATGACGGGCTTTGCCTTGAATGGCGCAACCTCTAATTGGGTAGCTGGAGCTGTGCTTACCCCAGGTATGAACGGCGATCAGGTTCAGGCTTCAGCCTGTAATTCTTACACCTGGCCGGCGAATAATCAGACCTATAACAGCTCTGGGACCTATACGACCGTTTTGACCAATACCGCAGGTTGCGATTCAATATTGAACCTTCAGCTTACGATAAATACAGCCAATGACGCTACAACCACTCAAACTGCTTGTGATAGTTATTTTTGGTCGGTCAACGGTCAGACCTATACTGCCTCCGATACCATTGTAGAAAACCTTACGGCAGGTAACGGTTGTGCTTATACCCATACTTTGAGATTAACGATCAACTATAGCTACGAGAAAAGCGATACAATAGTGGCATGTGATAATTATGTTTGGGCGGCCAATGGTCAAACCTATTCGGCAACAGGAGTTTATACTGAAAATTTAACGACAGTTAAAGGTTGTGATTCCACTTTGATTTTGGATTTAACCATTTCAACGATCGACAATACGGTAACAGACAATGGCGATTCAACGCTCACGGCCAACGAAGCCTCGGCGAGCTATCAATGGCTTTATTGTGATAGCAATTATGCCATTATTCCAGGGGCGACAGCTCAAACCTACACGGCGCTTGCAGATGGATTGTATGCTGTGGAAGTGAGCAATGGCGTGTGTAAGGACACTTCCAACTGTGTAGAGGTAGATTATCTTGCCGTAGAAGAGATGGAGTTAATGGATGGTTTGACGATTTACCCAAATCCAACCCAGGGCTACTTGTCAATAGATTTTGGCAGAATGACCTCGGGACAGGTGACCATAGTTGACCTAAAAGGATCCGTGGTTCTCGATCACAATTTTGATGGAAAGAATCTGATGGACTTGAATTTAGATGTCAAACCAGGAGTTTATACAGTAGTTATTTCCGAAGACACCGGAAAAGTGTCAAGAATAAAAATCACCAAACTGTAATTGTTCAGTAATCGAATAAATCCCGTCGAGATAATGGCGGGATTTTTTTCTTTCAATATTTTGATGGATATGCTAAACGAGCAAACCTTGAATCTCTTCCAATGCAGTTGGCAATCCTTGTGCGTTTCTTCCTCCAGCTGTTGCGAAGAAAGGTTGTCCACCTCCACCACCTTGAATGTGTTTTGCGG
>JAOASF010000137.1 GCA_025210175.1 Crocinitomicaceae bacterium
GGGTAGATCACAGTCGATTTCTATATGTTACAGGTGAAAAAAAGTCTTTCGAACAGGCCAAGAATACTGTCTTAAAGGGACTTGAGGGACGTTTGGAAATCATCCGAATTGAACAGCAAAACATTATTTTTATTCGCTATCAAGGAAACGACGAACTCATTTTTAATGGGCAAATTGTTTCGAATCAACGCGCATTTGTGTTTTCACACGGTGGAGCTGTAAGAACCAATAAGAGTAACCTGCTTTATTATTCCGATATCATTGGTCGCTTTTTGGCAGATGATCTCGGCAAACAGATTGTCTTCCATTCTGACAAAATACATTACACTTTCCCCAACGGAAAAACCGGTTTGCATGAATTAAATCTGCGGGCTGAAAGTGGGACGCTGTTTGGTATTATGGGTGGATCCGGTACGGGAAAGTCTACCCTCTTGAATATTCTTAACGGTAGCCAAGAACCTACGTCTGGAAAAATTACTATCAACGGCATAGACCTGTACGATCACAAGAAGAAACTGGATGGCGTGATCGGCCATGTTTCTCAGGATGACTTGTTGTTAGGAGAATTGACAGTTTTTCAAAACTTATACTACAACGCTAAGCTCTGCTTTAGAAATTTGAGCGAGCAAGATGTTAAAAAGCGTGTTCTCAATGTTTTGGAGAGTGTTGGACTGCGCGAGGTTCGCAACCTGAAGGTGGGAACTCCCTTGGATAAAACGATTTCTGGTGGTCAACGCAAGCGATTGAACATTGCTCTAGAGTTGATTCGGGAACCTTCTGTGATGTTTGTGGATGAACCGACTTCTGGATTGTCATCTCGCGATTCGGACAATATCATGACCTTGCTCAAGGAGTTGACGCTCAAAGGAAAACTCATCTTTGTTGTGATTCATCAGCCCTCGTCTGATATCTATAAGATGTTTGACCGAATGTTGATCCTCGATCAAGGTGGTTACCCTGTATTTGATGGAAACCCAATTGATGCGGTGGTTTATTTTAAAACAGAGGTAGATCATGCCAATGCAGCAGATAGGGAATGTTCTACTTGTGGAAATGTGAATCCAGAGTTGCTTTTCAATATCCTTGAATCGAAGGTTGTAGATGAATTTGGGAATGTAACCATTACCCGAAAAGTGCCACCAACGGATTGGAATAAGCGCTATGTAGAGAAGCAGGCTGATATTGAGATATCAGATGAGGAACTTCCTCTACCTCCTACTTCTGAAAAACCTTCAAGATTGAAGCAATTGCGTGTTTATTTTACGCGAGACTTGGTGAGTAAGGTTGTGAACAGACAGTACGTCGTTCTCAATTTGCTGGAGGCACCTGTTTTGGCTTTGTTGTTAGCTTTTTTCTTGAAATACTACGACATTTCCAATACGCAGCGAACTGATTTGGTTTATAGTTATTACCACAACGAAAACTTACCACAATACCTATTTATTGCGGTGATTGTTTCTCTCTTTCTCGGACTGACAGTGGCGGCAGAGGAAATAATAAAAGACCAGCAATTGCTGAAGCGCGAGCAGTTTTTGAAATTGTCGCGTTTGAGTTATCTCTTTGCCAAGGTTGGGGTCATGTTTTTGATCAGTGCCATACAAAGTGCTCTTTTCGTATGGGTTGGGCACAGTATCATGGAAATCGATGGACTTTGGTTAGACCATTGGTGGATTCTCTTCACCACAGCTTGCTTTAGTAATTTATTGGGGTTAATTATTTCTTCTAGTTTCAACAGTGCCAAGGTGATTTACATTGTGGTTCCTCTCATGATCATTCCACAATTGCTTTTCAGTGGGGTGATTGTGAAATTCGACAAATTGAACCCCTTGTTCTCTTCCCAAAAAACCGTTCCATGGATAGGTGATATCATGACTTCACGTTGGGCCTACGAATCCATTGTGGTGAGCACCTTCGAGAATTCGCCGATCGAAAATGATCTGTATGATTGGAAAAAAGCCAAGGTAGAAAGTGCTTGGAAAAGAGATTATTGGATTCCAGAAATGCTGTCGCAATTGCACTACGTAGAGGATAGCAAAAACCCGAGAGACTTAAGGAATCGTGCTTCCCGCATTTTGGAAAATGAAATTCAGAAGGAACTGGAACTGTGGGGGAATCTGGAGTGTAAAGGCTGTTTTGAGGAATTAGATGCCGGAGGTTTACAAACCAATTTGCGACATTTTTTGGATGTGCTGCGCAAACAATATATCCTGAGTTATGATCAGGCAACCAAAAAGATTGATGCCTATGTAGAAAAAATGGGTCCAGATCGATACAACGCCCTACAAGAAAAATTGGCCAATGAAGCTTTAACTGATTTGGTGACCAACCGAAGAGAATTCAATAAATTGGTGATAGAAGACGATCAATTGATTCAGAAGAGTGATCCTTATTATCAGCTCAGTCACCCATTCTTTAAGTCTCCTTTCTTTATCAGTGAAAAAACCTTTGCGGGCTACTTGTTTTCTACAGTTACCATCAACATGATGCTCGTGTGGACCTTTAATGTTTTGCTTTTTGTTTTCTTATATTTTGATTTCGGTAGAAAACTCATGGAGCGTTTTACATATAAGGGCACAAAAAAAGGGCGCTAAGGCCCTTCTCTCAAATCTATTTTGGTTTACATCAACATACCACCACAAACGTTAATGGTTTGTCCGGTAATGTAAGTACTCATGTCTGAACCTAAAAAGACAGTTAAATCTGCCACATCTTTCGGGTTACCACCTCTTTTCAAAGGAATGGCATTTCTCCATTCTTGAACCACTTTTTCGTCTAACGCTCCTGTCATTTCTGTTTCGATAAATCCTGGAGCAATGGCGTTGCAACGAATATTGCGCGAACCCAATTCAGCTGCAACCGACTTGGTAAATCCAATAAGTCCAGCTTTTGAAGCAGCGTAGTTCGCCTGACCAGCATTACCCTTCACCCCTACTACTGAAGACATGTTGATGATGCTTCCCGCTTTGGCTTTAAGCATCGGGCGTTGAACAGCCTTGGTTAAATTGAATGCCGATTTCAAGTTGGTATTGATAACTTCGTCCCATTGTTCTTCGGTCATTCTCATCAAAAGTGTATCGCGTGTGATTCCTGCGTTATTAACTAAAACATCAATTGTTCCGAATTCAGCTACAACTGCATCAACCAGACTTTGCGCTTCATCAAATTTTGAGGCATCTGATTTGAAACCCTTTGCTACTCCACCATTTGCAGATAATTCGTTCTCAAGAGCCTTTGCTTTTTCTTCAGATGACAAATAAGTAAAGGCAACTTTTGCTCCTTGATTAACACATTCTTCTGCGATAGATTTCCCGATTCCACGAGATGCTCCCGTGATCAAAACAACTTTATTTTCTAATAATCTCATCCGTTATTTTTTAGATTTTCAAAGATAGTATTTAACAGGAATAGCTAGAATTTAATTTTTTTAGAATTTTTTTGACGTATTTTTTTTAATTCAAATAAATTTTTATATTTGAATAGGTTTAGTTGTAAAAGGTAGGTTAGGTTTGGAAGGAGTAAAACATACGTTTTGCTCCTTTCTGTTTTCTGTAAATATCTGTTAATTAAAGAAATCCCAAGTTATCCCCACTTTCAGAGCAAAAGGAGATGCAAAATAGCCATCAACTAAATTATTCGGATTATTCCCTTGAAACAAACCGAGTCGGTTCAAGTTTTCTAACCTGAAATAGAAGCGAAATTCTTGAATGGTCAAACCAAAGGTACTGTGTACGCTCATCATGGATTCCGACAAGTTTCCACCAATTACATAGGCATCCATTAAAGTGGAATAAGCCATGGTTGTGTACTGGCTAGAATAAATCAAATCAGCGGCCAACGTTAGGAGTAGTTTCTGTTGTTTGAAGACTCTTTTTTTCAAAAGCAATCGGCCCCCTTCTACCCATTCAGGAAGATATTGACTTCCATAGGTGTATTCTACGAAAGGATATAAAACAAAATTTCGGAAGTTGATTTGTGGTTCCACGCGAATAAAACCGCAGCGATCATTCGAAAGAGCATTCCGAGTCCATTGGGTTCCATTCCAAACCAATGCATCTTTTCTGTCGACATAACCTCCTTGTCCTCTTGCAATAAAAAAGTCATTTACGCGGTATTCCAAGAATCCAGTAGAAATGAAGTTTTGTTGTAGTTGGAGCGCTGTGGTGTAGTTCAGGTTATTGGCAAAGTATTGCCGCTGAACCATGTTGGGTAGAATGCGATCATACCGCATTTCCACGCTTGCTTTTAAATTCCCCCTTTTGTAACGTGCCTTAGCTTGATAACGCGATTCACCTTTTGCTCCAACAAGGTTTTGATAGAGATACCCGGTCATCTCCAAACCGTTCCAGGCAAAACGCGCCGCACCGTCAAGGGCTATTTCGTTCGTATCTCTGTTTACACCCAGGTTTTGCAATTTTCTGAGACGGTGAAAAAGTTGACCATTTACTTCAAAGCGACCTGTTTGAAAGAAATACCCAGCTCCATTGGCGAGGCTGTTCTCCTGAAATTGGTCGCGCGTAAAATTCGAATCAATATTGATCGTGGAATAAATTCCGTAAAGCGTGTCTTGTTCCAAATACTCTCGGTTGTGGATACCAAGTTTATGCTGGACTAACAAACCAGTTTTTACAAGGGAGCTATCTCCTGTGAAATTCAAGCGATTCTCAACCAAGACTTCTGCGAGTCTCGATTTACTCGACGAAAGACTTTTATTAATGCGTGCGTATTCAGCGCCAAAAAGAACAAAGTTGACCGTATCTGAAGAACCGCCATTCAGTGTTCGATTGTCGGATTGATAATTGAATTTGATTTGTGTCCAAACCTTGCCTTTGTCTTTGGTGTACCCCATCCAGAGGTTGCTATTCATGAAATTTCCATTTCTCACAAAAGCATTTGAGCTTTGCCTTTCGAGGTGAATATTTAAGAGTCCACCTTTCTTAAAGCCTTGTGCGTAGTTTACATGAATGTTTTGAAAGCCTTTTGATCCAAAGGAATAGGCAAATCCAAGATGCGGAAGAGCTGAAAAAGTAAAGGTGCGGTTGTTGTTGAGCGGGCTGATGCCTAATCGTTGCAAGTCTCCATAAAACCAATAGAAATTGGCATAATTAAAATGGTTGTTGAAACCAATTCCGGGCAAAAGACTAACGGCCTTGTTGAGACTGATGTCCATGGTGTCACTCGCACCACCAATATTGGCGTGGTACACAGCTGTGTCTTTGCTTTCAGAAAACAAGACTTGAGATTGAGCATGAAAACTCAACATGAAAAGGCTTCCTAAAATGAGCAGTCTGCGTTGCATGAACATGGGCCAAAAGTATACAAAAAAAGGGGCTCAGAAGCCCCTTTGTATCGAAGATTATATCGATTACAATGCGTTGATCATTACTTGCAAACCTGACTTAAGGTTACCAGCTTTTTTCTTGTGGATAACGTTGTTCTTTGCCAATTTATCCAACATAGAAGCAACTGATTTGAACAATTCTGAAGCCTCGTTTTTGTCAGTCATACCGCGCAATTTACGAACTGCATTACGAGTTGTTTTGTGCTGGTATTTGTTGCGAAGTCTTTTAGCTTCGTTTGATCTGATTCTTTTTAATGCTGACTTATGATTCGCCATCTTATTTGTTGTTTCTTTATTAACTAAATGCAGCCCATAGGAGAATCGAACTCCTGTTTCCAGGATGAAAACCTGGCGTCCTAACCACTAGACGAA
>JAOASF010000138.1 GCA_025210175.1 Crocinitomicaceae bacterium
ATGAAGCAGGACGAGGTTGTTTGGCCGGCCCTGTAGTTGCCGCTGCCGTCATTCTCAACCCAAAGAAACCCATCAAGGGTCTCGACGATTCGAAGAAGTTATCGGAAAAGCAACGCTTTATCTTGCGCCAAGAAATCATCGAAAAGGCTGCTTTTTATGCCGTGGGAATTTGTTCACCAACAGAAATTGACGAACACAACATTCTGCGCTCTAGTTTTCTTGCCATGCACAAGGCCTTGGATCAAATCGGTCCTCAATTCGATCATATTTTAATAGACGGTAATCGCTTTATCCCCTATCGGGATTATCCATTTACAACTGTCATCAAAGGCGACGGTATTTTTCAAAGTATTGCTGCTGCATCCATTTTGGCCAAGTGCTACCGCGACGAGTACATGGAAAAAATTCACTCCGATTTCCCAATGTATCAATGGAACAAAAACAAGGGGTACCCCACTGCCGATCACCGCAATGCCATTCGGGAGCACGGGTCGTGTACGCATCATCGCCAGAGCTTTCAGCTTCTGCCTGTAGAACAGCTTTCTCTGTTCGACTCGATGTAAACAGCTCACTGTTGAGATAAATCCCTCAGCGCACTGAAAGACAGGAGTCTCACTGTTTATTTTTACATGGATATGCTGCGCAGAATTTTATATACCCTTTTGACCCTTGGGGCATTGGCTTGGATAGGCTATGCTTCCCTCGATTTAATTGCAACAAAAGACAAGTACCATCCCAATCAATTGTTTGGCCCTCAAGATGGTAGAATCTTGATAATCAACGAGCCCACCGAAGTGCAATTGGATCGTTTGGACTTCAATTTCTCCGAAAAATTACAGCGCGTTGCAACCCAGCTCATCAGCGAAACCTTCCCTTTCGAGCGACTCTATTTCTCCGAAAACCAAAGCCATTTCTGCATCGAGATAGACGACTATTGGAATCAAAAACTGGTCGAAAAACTGATCTTGAGTTTAGGAGGAAGCATTGAACCAACAGGCATGCGCACCTATACTTGGGATGGGTTTGAGGTTCGCTACTCCAAGCAAATCTTGGATTTCAAACTGCCCGAAACCCTCATTGCCGATCATCAGTCGACCTGGAGTTCTTTCGATAAAAACTCCTCTTACAGCATCATTTCGTTCCAGGATCAAAGAGCCGAAATCAGCGACTTTTATGTAAAACCTAGCGTTACCAATAAATACACGCGAATACCAACGGATTGGACGGGCAACCAGGCGATCAACGACGAAGAATGGTTTTCCAGATACCTACCCGATGGTCTCACCGAATATCACTTTCAAGAAAAAATATTTGCCCTCGAAAAAACGGCCAATCTCAAAAATCATCCGCTGAGCAAATGGATGAGCTCTGGCTGGATTCAAGCCAAAAGAAACAACCAAAAATTCATCCTTCTCGACCTACTTCCCGCCTTTAATTTTCGCGATGTACTGAAGGACGAACGCCTGTTCAATGAAGACGGCTTGAGTTTTCAAATGAAGGACCCGATTTCGGGTGAGCCAACCACCTTCTATTTTCGCCAAATAGACGAGTTTGTATTGCTCTCAGAAAAGGATGCATTACTCTCAGACATTGACGCCTCTATCAAATTAGAGAACACACTTTCGTCGAACACCAATTTGCGACAAAGCATTTTTGGAGATCAGGCCAAACAAGTCTTAGAGCGTCAATGGAAAAAGGATTACCGAAGTACCAGTACCATTTATGCCAGATACTTGGTGTCGAACGAACAAAGTGGAACAAATCGAGTAAAAAACAACCAATCGCCCGAAAACATACAGTTAAAAGCCAAAAGTTTGTCATTTGCAGCTGACGGAAACGTTCTCGATTTTGCCCTGCATCCTACTAAAAACGCCTTTTTATTGGTGAATGATAAAAATGAAATCATTTATTACAACGAGGGAGGAGAAAAAAAGAAATTGGCCAGTGTAGAAAGTCCTTTCATCGGGCGAATTCAATGGCTTCGCGAAGGAAAACTTCAAAATCACGCCTTGGTGACCTTCCAAAAGGCCATTTACCTCTTCAATGAGAAAGGTGAACTCTTGCCCCATTTCCCAATTTCGAGTGCTGATTATTTGCAAAATTCAGCCTCCTACTTTAACGATCGCGGTCAGGAATTCATCGCTTGCGCCCTTCAAAAAGGAGGTTACCAAACTTTTAGTTTGAAAGGCAAAAAACTCCAACGAAACGAACAAAGCATCATAGCCGATTATCCAATTCCAGCCTGGGTATCACAGCGTGCAGTCTATTTTGGCCTGGTAGCCAACGACCAGTTCATTATGTTCGACCAAAAGCGAAATCGCGAATACCGATCCTTTGCCCTTCAAGGTCCCGTAATCCCGCACATTCTCAAAAATCAAATCATTTTCTGGAGTATCCAAAACGGAGAATTGCTTTACACCGATCAAAAAGGGAATGCCTACAAATCCAATTTAAAGGCGGAAAAAATGATCAACTTCAATCCACTCTCCTCCACCTTCGCTACGTATTCCAATGGTCGCTTACAGTTGCTTTCATCTGACAACGGACAGGTTGTTTGCGAGTTGACTGAAATTCAAAAAGACGACCTCGAACACCTTGATTATCTGCCTATTGGCAACAAAAAAATAATCGCTTGCGTAAATGGAATCACCAACAAAATTCGTTACTTTGACAATGGAGTTGAAGATCAAAACTACCTATATAAAGGTTCGTTGAAAGTGGAACTCCAGAAAAAAAACGCGACTGAAATTTATCTCTACACGGTTCTCGATCAATACATTGTCCGTTACGAGATTGTTAAAAACTCTTAGCCATGAAAAACAAAAAACTTCTATTCGTTTCCATCCTTTCCACGCTAGCCATTGGCCTTAGTGTAGGGTGTAGAAAAAACCAACAAGCCAACGAAGCAGCCGAAATAGGACAGCAAAGTAATTCTGCTGAATCCACCTCCATGGACCTGCAAGTAATGGGAGACGAAGCCGCTAGCGGACCAGCTAGTTTTCAGCCCTTCGCTGCCGCCTGTGCCAATCTTTCTTACGATACCACAGGGGTAAACGTACGCATTACGGTCGATTACGGAAGTACCAATTGCCTTTGTGAAGACGGGAGATACAGACGAGGAAAAGTATACATCGATTACAATGGAGGCAATTACTACGCCATCGGAAATGTGATCGTATTTACGACCGACAATTTCTACGTCAACGACAATAAAATTCAAGGAAAGCGAGTGGTTCGTCATCCAGCTCAAGATCAATGGACGATAGAAGCTGATGCCACCATTACGTTTACAGACAATGCCGGAACGGCTACATGGAAGTCTGAAAGAACTCGAATTCAAACGGGCGGACAAAGTACTCCTTTGAATATTTTCGACAACACGTATGAAATAACCGGTTCAGCTACGGGAATTACGGCTCAAGGAAGAGGGTATGAAATTGAAATTTCCAGTCCACTTTTGATTCAACTCAATTGTCGCTACATCAAGTCGGGTGAGTTAACCATCAAATCAGATGGGCTCAAAAAAGAAGCCATTTTGGATTACGGTTCTGGAGAGTGCGATAACCAAGCAACTTTAACTTACAGAGGAAAGGTAAAGCAATTGAATTTGTAGCTTTGGGGGCCGAAAAGCATTGATATGATACAACTTTCTCGTCCGCAGCGCTACGGACTTAGCATTCTTACTGGAGTTTTACTAGGTTTTGCATTTCCGTATACGGGAAGTTTGTTTTTTCTCAGCTTTCTAGCTTGGGTGCCGCTCTTGTTTTTGGAAGACTATTTGTTCAAGAAAAGATACCGCACCAGCAAGTTTTTCTGGCATGCCTACCTCAGCTTTTTCTTTTACAATTTGATCGCCACTTGGTGGGTGGTTTATGCCAGTTTAGGAGGTGCGATCATGGCCGTTTTTGCCAATGCTTTGGTAATGACCCTTCCCGTGTTTTTCTTTCATACCACCAAAAAATACGTGGGCAAAAAAGAAGGATACCTGAGTTTACCCATTTATTGGATCGGAATGGAATACCTGCACTTTCATTGGGATTTATCATGGCCTTGGTTGGATTTGGGAAATGTCTTTTCCCGCGTTCCCGAACTCGTTCAATGGTACAGTTACACCGGCGTATTGGGAGGAACCTTTTGGGTTTTGGTGGTAAACCTGATCGCCTTTCGCATCGTACAAAATGTCTATTTGATGAAGGAAAGTTGGAAAATTCAAACTCCTATTTTCTACGCGTTGGCCTTCGTTCTTATTGTACCGATTGGCATTTCCCTCTATCAATACACCTCTTTCGAAGAAGTGCGAACCAAGGAAGTAAGTGGGACGGTGATTCAACCCAACATGGATCCGTACAGTGAAAAATTTACAAGACCCTTGAATGCACAATTGAGCGACATTTTACAACTGGCTTCCAAAAGTCCCAAAGCCGATTTAATTCTGGCTCCCGAAACAGCACTGGCTTATGAATTCTACGAAGAAGATTTTGGTGCTTACGACTTTGGGAGACGCCTGCGAGACACGGTTCAATCCTGGAAAAACGAGTGGCTTATTGGTGCTTCAACTCGTCGTGCCTTTGAAGTGAAAAATTCATCGGCATCCCGCAAATTTGTGGATGGTCCAGGCTATTATGAAAGTTACAACACCAGCCTTTTTCTCAATCAAAAAAGTGACCCTCGCTTTGTACACAAGAGCAAATTGGTCTTGGGCGTAGAAAAGATTCCTTTCGTGGGATACCTACCCTTCCTGGAGGATCTCGCCATCGACTTAGACGGAGCTAGTGGTACATTAGGAATAGAAAAAGAACCACAAGTGTTGCAAACCAAAGATGGTCTCATCGCCCCAGTGGTATGCTACGAGTCGGTATACGGCGAATTCATCGCCTCTCAAGTAAACAAAGGCGCTGAAATGATTTGCGTTATCACCAACGATGGATGGTGGCAAGACACACCTGGTTACAGACAACATTGGTCTTTCTCCCGTTTGAGAGCCATTGAAAACCGTAAATATGTCGCTCGTTCCGCCAATACCGGTTGGAGTGGCTTCATCGACGCCAGAGGAAAGGACATCGCGAGAAGTGACTGGTGGGAACCGACAGCCATCAACCAAAAAGTACCCTACTTAAAAGGACAAACGTTCTACGCCCAACACGGTGATATCTTCGGTCGTTCGTTCGGATTTGTAACCGTATTGCTTCTCTTATTTACCCAAGTAAAACGTTTCAAAGCAAAGTTTTCCATTGGTGCGCCGAAGGAGAAGAAAGTGATTTGATAGTTTAGAGTTGAGAGTACAGAGTTCAGATTGGAAGATTGCTGATTGGCAGATTACAGATTAGCAAATTCGAAGATTGAAGTCCTAATAGTCATCGGAAAACAGATTGCAAAATAGGTTTCTCCCTTTGGAGGCCTGCCTGGCGTCAGAAAGGGAGATTAAGAGGGAGGTTTTTGGGCACAATATTGAGATTGGAAGATTGCTAATCGAAGAAGGATATACTCTGCGAACTTTGCGGTTCTTAGCGTCTTTGCGTGAAGCTTTGGAAGATTGCTGATTGGCAGATTACAGATTAGCAAATTCGAAGATTGACAAATTGCAGATTTCAATACTCCGAATTTGCTAATCGGCATTCAGCATTCACCATTCGGCATTCATCATTTGACTTTTCGGTTCTTAGCGACTTTGCGAGAAAGGCCTGATTCTCATTCTCATTCTCATTCTCATTCTCATTCCGCATCCCCCTCCCCCCTCCAAAGGGGGAAACAAGTCAAAATCTTTTAAATATTTGGTCCTGACTCCTGTTTCCAAAAGTCCTGAGTCCAAAAAAAAAGCCAATCATCTTTCGACAATTGGCTTCGTATTTTGAGTTCGTTATTCTTACAACTGGATTCCTGTGTAGTTGGCAGGCGTGATTGTTTTCAAACGTGCTTTTACGTCGTCGTTAACGTTCAACGTTTCGATAAAGGCGTGAACCGATTCCATTGTTACGGCTTCGTTTTTACGGGTCAAACCTTTCAAGGCTTCGTATGGTTTTTCGTAACCCAACTTGCGCAATACCGTTTGGATTGCCTCGGCTACTACCGCCCAGTTTGCTTCTAGGTCTTCGGCGATTGCGGCTTCGTTCAACAACAATTTATTCAATCCAACCAAAGTCGATTTGAAAGCGATCAACGAGTGACCGAAAGGCATACCAATTGTTCTCAAAACAGTTGAATCCGTCAAGTCACGCTGCAAACGAGAAACGGGCAATTTGGACGCCAAGTGCTCGTACAAAGCATTCGCCACTCCGATGTTTCCTTCTGAGTTTTCGAAGTCGATTGGGTTTACCTTGTGTGGCATTGCCGATGAACCGATTTCTCCATCCTTCAATTTTTGTTTGAAGTAATCCATAGAGATGTAGGTCCACATATCGCGGTCTAAATCCAACAAGATGGTATTGATGCGCTTCAAGCAATCGAACAAAGCCGCTGTGTTGTCGTAGTGATCAATTTGCGTGGTCGTTTGTGAGCGGTTCAAGCCCAAACGGTTGTTCACGAAGTCATTCGCGAAGTTTACCCAGTTTACTTCTGGATAAGCAATATTGTGTGCGTTGAAGTTACCCGTTGCACCACCGAATTTAGCAGAGTACGGCATGTTTTTCAACTGCTCAATTTGAACGTTCAAACGCTCAGAGAAAACTTTGATTTCTTTCCCCAAACGTGTAGGAGAAGCCGGCTGACCGTGCGTACGAGCCAACATTGCCACATCCTTCCAATCGTTTTGTAAAGTCTCCAATTTGTTCACTACTTCCATCAACATCGGCAAGTACACATCCGTGATAGCTTCCTTGATAGAAAGAGGAATAGAGGTATTGTTGATATCCTGAGAAGTCAAACCGAAGTGAACAAACTCTAGGTACTTGTCCAAACCAGCCTCGCTCATTTTTTTCTTGATGAAGTACTCAACCGCTTTTACATCGTGGTTGGTTACTTTCTATGTATCCTTGATCCAGATTGCATCCTCTTCTGAAAAGTTTGCGCACCATGCATCCAAATCAGCCAATTTTTCTTTCGGGAAATCCGTCATTCCTTCGATCCCTGCTTCTACAAGGGCTTTCAAGTATTGGATCTCAACGATTACGCGGTATTTGATCAACGCGAACTCTGAGAAATACGGACGTAGGTCTGAGGGTTTTCCGGGGTATCTTCCGTCAATAGGTGAAATGGCTGTAAGTGAATTCAACTCCATGCTTTCCTGTTTGATTATCAGTATTTTATGAATTTCCCTTTGCAAAAAAGAAAGCGCAAAGATAATACATCCTGTTGAATTGGCCGTTTCATTGTCTTTGCTAAATTTGAGCGTGCAGTTTTTTAAACAGTTATTCCAAGGACTTCGCAACTATTTGGAGGCCTTTCGATTCATTTTCAGACACCATTTGTATTGGTTCGTTTTGATTCCAGCTGGATTGATGTTGGCCATCTATTACTTCGGTGATTTTATTGCGCATCGCAAACCCGATTTCCAATTGGACACGATCAATGACTTGATTTGGTTAAACCTACAAATGTTGGTCGAAATCAGTATTTCCGTTCTCTTGATGAAGTTCGCCAAGTACCTGGTGGTTGTCCTCCTTTCTCCTCTTCTGGCACATCTATCTCAACGTTGCGAAAAGATCATCACAGGAAACACCACGCCATTTTCATTCAAGCAATTGTGGCGCGATATTCAACGCAGTTTTCGCATTGTGATTCGCAATTTTATGTGGGAATACTTTTTCTTCCTAATTCTGTTCATCGTTTCTTTTTTAGGATGGGAGGACCCCGCATCTTCACCTGTTTTCAAGCTGACATTTGTCATTGGGTTCTATTACTACGGATTCAGTTTCATGGATTATGTCAACGAAAGAAGAAAATTATCGGTGGATGAAAGTATTCTCTACATCCGAAAACACCGAGGCTTGGCCGTTGCCATTGGAGGCATTTATTCTTTGATGATTTTGGTTCCAGTTGACTTGGGAATTCTCTTTGGATTTACCAGTAAGGAAACGCATACGCTGGAAGATCTCGGCGCCTTCTTTGGTCAATTTGGCCTCTGGTTGGTGGCCTCGATCGCACCTGTACTCGCTATTGTTACCGCTACGGTTTCGATGTTGAAGGAACGACCTGTTCCTCAGGAAGAAGAGCATTAGAGTGGGAAAACAGCCAATCGTAAAATTCGTCTTTGTGAAACCAACGCTCGGGTTCTCCATGTCCCGCATCGGGTAAAACGGTAAAAATCAACTTCTCCTTTTTGGCGCAATCCTTCATCGCCAACACCACTTTTTCGGATTCTGAAAAGGGAACTGCCTTGTCTCTTTTCCCGTGAATGATCCACATTGGAACTGTCGCCATTCGGCAGGCATCTTTTACATTTCCTCCTCCACAAAAGGCACCCGCTGCAGCTACTTTTTCAGGATAACGAGCCACAAAATGCATCGTTCCATAGCCTCCCAAACTCATACCTGCCACATACACGCGGTTGGTGTCGATGGTGTATTCCTTATGAACCCAGTTTAAGATTTCGAGGACTTTATCTGGATTCCAACTTTCTCCAGGTTTGAGTTGTGGCGCTACAACGATGGCCGGAATATTTCTACCTTTTTCTACCTCAGTCAATATCCCATAGCGTCGTACGCGATTGAGGTCTGTTCCACTCAAACTTCTACCATGTAAGAAAATCAACAAAGCTGGTTTGTTTTTCAAGATGGAATCGGCCGGCAAATGACAAAGAAAGGGATAGCTCGTTTTCCCCAATATGGCCTTGGTTTGCGACCAAGAAGGGGCAAAGGTGAATAGAAAAATTAGGCCGAAGAGGTGTTTCATGGAGGCGAATTTACACCTTTTGAGTCGAGCGACGCATACCTCAGATAAATGTTAATTTTGCCCCATGCGATTTGCGATTCAACTTTCTTACAAAGGCACGAATTATTTTGGCTGGCAACGTCAACCCAAACAGGTTTCGGTGCAGGGAAGTATTGAAGAAAATTTGTCGAAAGTTTTCCAGCAAGACATTCAAATTGTGGGTTGCGGCAGGACCGATACGGGCGTTCACGCGCATGATTATTATGCCCATGTAGATCTACCTGACGGCACGGATCCAGAAAAGTTGATGTACAAATTGAATCGCATGTTGCCCCTAGACATTGCCTTTCACCGTATGTTTCAGGTTAGCGATGAATGGCATGCTCGATTTTTGGCCAACGCACGCAGTTACCGCTACTTCGTTCACCAAAAGAAAAATGCCTTTTTGAACGAAACATCTTGGTATGTGGCGAAGGACTTTGATTTGGACAAGATGAATGAGGCCTGTCAATACCTCATCGGTAAAAAGGATTTTACTTCCTTATCCAAACTGCACACCGACGTTAAAACCAACATTTGTGACGTTCGGTCAGCAAAGTGGGTTCATATCGAAGACGACAAGTACTACTTTGAAATCGTTGCCGATCGCTTTCTTCGCAACATGGTTCGTGCTACAGTCGGTACCTAGATGGATGTTGGTTTGGGTAAACTACAACCAGAAGACATGGAACGCATTTTAAATGCTTTGGATCGCGGTTCTGCATCCATTTCTGTTCCGCCACAAGGTTTGTTTTTGTGGGAGATTTCGTATCCGAGTTGGTAGCTTGAGTGGACCTCCCTCTTAGTCCCCCTGTCTGAAGTCAGGCTGGCCTCCAACGGGGGAAGGAAAAGTTTCATCTGATTTTTTGGTTATGTTTGTGCAGATACACTGAAGAATGAAACTGCTTATTTTCCTATCCCTTATCACATCCCTAGTCACATTCACGGCCTGTGTCAAACCGATTCATATAGGCTATCTTAGCCAATTCAATGAAGGAACTGCCTGGATGAAGATCGAGCAGAACTATGGCATAATAGACACTTCATTTATCCCAAGAAAGGTAGGTTGGGACAGCTTGCTACTTACACCTGGGGCTAATTTCAATGCCAACTTTGAAGTTTACGGTATCTACCACGACAGTTTATTGGTTTACAATGCAAGTACCGACTCCATTCGTTTGCTCGAAAATACCTCAGCCAACCAACGCTTTCAACTCGATGACCAGGGCTTTGTGTACAAGGACGTGATTGTTCGATCAGAGACCAAACAATATTTCAAAGGACAAAGCGAAAAAATGGGAGGAATAACGTCGGAAGGAGATACAGTAATTCCATTCGACTTTCGAGTAATAAGACTAGGCATACCAAATGAATTCATTGCTGTAATGGGGCAGTATCTTGCCGAGCGTTATAAACTGTTCAATCTAGAAGGGGAACTAATCTGGAATACGTATAATGTCGCGATTGTGCCATGGAATAAAAAATATGCTTATTGGTTCCAAAGCGGTGGGAACATATTAAAACTGTATCAATTCTCGAAACGACCGGAAAGCGAGACTCAAATAGCCTTAGCCGAAACCATTCACCCTGGTAGTTTACCATCTCTAGAAAGCACTATTGGTTTTAACAAAAATGAAATTTTCAAACTTGAGGGTGATACGGTCATTCCTGCCAACGATTTTTGTTGGATAAGAAACGAAGGAAAATGGCAAAGAATCGATACTTCCTTTCAATTAGAAGCAAAAAAATACGACGCCGTTCACATGAATGAACACTGGGGCGTGGTTTGGAAAAAAGACAAAGTAGCATTTGTGGACAAGAACGGTGAATTCATTTCTGATTTCAAATACCACGGAGTTATTGACGATTATATTTCGTCATCTCCTTGGATTGTCGCTTATGGCAAAAAGGAGATCCATGTCCTTGACACCAGTGGAAACATCAAAAAATCGTTTAGTCTATCTAACGATCAACCGAAGAAGGCTGTTCACAAATGATTTGTTTAGCATTCAATTCAGCATACTTTTTAAATGTCTCACAAGGTTTGTTTTTTTGGGAGATTTCGTATCCAAGTTGGTAGCGGGAGTGGTCCTCCCCCTTAGTCCCCCTGTCTGAAGTCAGGCTGGCCTCCTAAGGGGGAAACATTAAGTCGCATTATGCCAAGGCTTGGTCTTCCTTCACCTTGCTTCCACAATAAATAGCTCTTAATAGGAAATCACAAATCGCTCGTGTAAATCTATTGTTTCAGTTTCTCCTGTGAAATAATTGGAATGCTCTCCATGAGCGATTACCACTAAGCTATCTCCTTCTCTGGTGACCGTTCCACTGGAATAATAAGTTTTACCGTCTTTTCGGATTTGTTCAACAAATCCTTTTTTGGGTTCATCCGTAAAGAAATAGACCTCAATGGAATTGGCATTTCCTGTACTCAAGTTCAAGAGACCGCGATCATATGCTGCAGCAATGTCTCCTCCATTTTTAACCGAATATTCTAGCTCCACCACATTTAAAGAACTGTATTGATTAATGGGTAATTGGGAACCATCTTCTACCCCATGTTTGCCGAATGAATGTACCAGACTCTCCACATCAACGGTTATTTCATTTATTAAAGGTTTCTTTTTTCGCGCATCGTGAACCGCTTTTATAGTCTGAATGCCGTGCTCCTTTAATTTGATGGTACAACTTTTTCCTTTTGAAACATACTCATCATTTAAAAACCAATATAGGTGTTCCGTATCGTCTGTATCTGCATGGAAGGTATAGGTTTGATTGAAGTAATAAACCGCATCAGCTTGTTGGATTGTTATAGAATCGTGTTTGTGACAACTGACCAAGCCCAAGAATGCCAGAAAGGGAATAATGTATTTTGTTTTCATTAGAGTTTTTTATGAATGAGATAGTCTGCGTGAAATTGAATGGTATCGAAGGCAAAATCAAAGGTTACGATATCACCCTTTCGATTAACCGTTCCGTTAACTTCATAGAATTGGCGTGGATCTGGTCCGGTGTACATGTTATAGCCTTTCTTCAAATTACCCGAAATCTTCCCATTAAAGGCACTATCGAAATTGATAAAGAACTGCCAATAATAATTTTCTCGTCTCATCATAACCGAACAGGAATTGCCATTTGGGTATAAACCGATCAACGCGAAAAAAAATTCATTTTCATAATTATTGATTAAGGTGAGGCCTCCATGAAATCCTGTCAAACTCTCGCCCCAACTTCTAATCTCACATTTCTTCTCACATAAAATGGTTATATGCTTTTCTTTACGTTGATAGCATTTTATATCGCCCAAATCTCCTTTCTTCGGACTGTATTGGAAGGTTTCTCCCTCTGCAACTTCAACTCCGTCTAAAAGCCAAATAACCTTTTTCTTTGGGTTTCGATCCAAGGAAAGGTTATAGGTCTCTCCTACATAAAATTCATCAGCTGAGGACTGAATGGTATACAGTTCATTTTTTTTGCAGCCAATAAGTGACAGAAGGGCCAACAGTAAAATAGTGCTTCTCATTGAATAGTAATTTATTGGCAAAAATAACCCCTTTGTAAAGAGTAAGCATGTCATTCATACCTAATCCCGACCGTTAAATAATTCGTTTGGACCAAAATGAATAATAAATGGTTTCATGAACACTTATTATTCATCTTGTAACTAAATTCAACGGATACTATTATTCACTTGTAATCAACTTTGTATTTATGAAAAAACTACAACTATTATTTGCTGCATTTTCTATGTGCTTTCTTGCGCTCACTTCATTTGCTCAAGAAGAAGAAAAAAAGGACAGTCTTTTGATATTAACCCGCCCTTTCCCGACCGGAGAATGGAAAGCAGATTTCACCTGGGCGATGATTTCAGAGAATGGGGCCAAATTTTCGAACTTGATCGTATGCAATGATATGAAGTCGAGAGGAGAGAAATTTGTTCCTGGCATTTACTTTGTCTTCGGAGAAAATCTTTTAACCATCAAACGTTGCGGGTCAACTCTTTCAGTACCTTACACCAAAGATGATGGTACTCACGAATTCCATTTCACCTATCTCGAAGAGGAATTTACCTTCCAAATGTGGTACACGGAAGACTCTATCATTCTAATGGACGAAAATCAAAGTTTGATTGTTTTACGGGAGACAAAGAAGTAATATGCTAGAATCCAGCTTCTTTACCGACCTCGGCTGTAAAATTGATCTTGTCAATAATTGGGAAGGAAGAGAAACGCCTGGCATTCAACTATTCAGCAAGCGATTCACGGGAAAAACTCAAGCAGGTTGGCCTGTTCAGGTTTACTATGAATATTTTAGAAATCATGCAGTTCGCAATTTGGAAATACGTGTTTGGTCAGAATCCTTGACTCAGTACAAACACGTTTCCGATGCAGAAAAAACATGGCTGCAAC
Source organism: Crocinitomicaceae bacterium (assembly GCA_025210175.1). GTDB lineage: Bacteria > Bacteroidota > Bacteroidia > Flavobacteriales_D > Crocinitomicaceae > UBA2040. The sequence continues at coordinate 13,251 of JAOASF010000138.1, forward strand.
GCCTCTTTAGTAAAACCACCAACAACCTGAGTCCTTATTTCAACTATCGCTTGAAACATCTTCCTATAAAATGGGTTGAAATCGGAAAAGATGAGGCTGGAACCTATTTGTTTTTCTGGTTTTCAACCGACATCCAATTGGAGCAAAATATTACCGCCGTTTTTCAGTTTTTGGCAGATATGAGCGACTCACAAATAGATAACTATTGAAGAACTTTTCGCTTCATTTTAAACCGTTTTTCCATTAAAAATCACCCTCGATTTCCTTAAAAAATTGACCTCCATATCGTTGGTTGAGTCGACAGAAAATTGTTGAATGTTAAAAAAAATGCACTTTTTATTTCTCAGTGTTCATGGGGTATTGCGTGGGGAAACACAAAAATTTGGAAAGGGGAGTATCAACCATTTGAAAAAGCAGGTCGTTCGGGAAGGTAGCAAAACAAAACACTATGAAACTTTCAAATCGCAATTTATTGTTGGGCACATTAGCTGGAACCATGCTTTTGGTTTTTGCCTGTAAGAAGGACGAGGTAACCCCTCCTAACAGCACACCCGACCCACAAAAAGAAACGTACTCATCCCTTTCAGCCTTCTTGAAGAGCAAGGCACCTCAGGGCGAAAACTTCACCGTAATGGCGCAAACGGGTGGAACATTTACAACCGCCAAAGGATCCATCATTACCATTCCACCCAATGCCTTTAAGGACGGAAACGGAAACTTGGTAACGGGTTCGGTTGACATTCGATTCAAGGAAGTGTTCACCAAAGCAGAAATGATTTACACGGGAATTTTACCTGTGTCCTTCGGAAACGTACTGGAGTCGGGAGGAGAATACTACCTCAATGCCACTCAAAATGGAACACCATTGATGGTTGCCGACAACGCAATGCTCGGTGTGCAAATAGACGCACAAGCGGTAGATCCCGGCATGCTTTTGTTTTTCGGCGATCCGAAAGAAGATGTGGATACCAACAACTGGGTACCAATTGATACTGCTGGAACCAACTCTGGTTTTACGTTCAATACGGTCGACGACACCTATACCATTGCCTTGGACTCGATGGGTTGGGGAAATATCGACGTTTTCCAATCCAATGTACAGTACTTCAACATTACGTTTAATTTGACAGGATTAGCCGGCTTGAACAATGGAAACACAAAAGCATTTGCCGTATTCAAGAATCAAAATACAGTTTGGCCAACAGGATCTTACAACGGTATTTCGAACAGTGTAATCACAGAAGGTCATTTGGCCGATGTTCCGATGAACGTCGTTGTGATTTCAGTTGTTGACTCTCAATTGTACTACGGACTTTTAGATGTGACGCCACAACAAGGGGTTGATTATGATATTGCCATGCAAGCAACTACAGGTGCGAACTTGGATCAAATTATCGCCAATCTCCCTTAGTCTACAAAAGGGGTGTATTACAGCGCACCCCTCCTTTC
>JAOASF010000139.1 GCA_025210175.1 Crocinitomicaceae bacterium
ATTTGTTGTAAAAAGCAAGAAGTGCAGCTTCGATACCAATCGATTGTGGCTCGGCGGAATAATTACTGGATTTTTTGGTGGGTTATCCGGGCATCAAGGTGCCTTTCGCTCGGCATTCCTGGCACAAACCGATTTGGATAAGGCTTCCTTCATTGCTACCTCCAATGTACTTTCTTTGGGGATTGACATCAGTCGACTTCTGGTATATTCCAGCATATTCAGCTTTCAACTCATCGTTGAAAACCAAAACATTTTGTACGTCGGTATCTTATTTGCCTTTGTGGGAACCTATTTTGGCAGCAAGCTCTTACACAAAACCACGATGGACGGAGTTCAAAAAACCGTTGGTATTGCCCTGATATTGATGGGGGCTGGACTAATAAGCGGACTTCTTTAAGGTTTGATAATTTTGGTTTGGTAAACCATTTTGGTTTTGGTATCCTGAATTCGAACCAAGTAGGCACCCGATTTCCATGTTGCGGTAGCAATTGTTCCTTTTTTACCTACAAGAGCTGAATGAATTCGTTTACCCGCTAAATCAAAAACATCCAATTGTGCCTGATGGGTCGCTAACTCAAAGGTAATTTGGTTGACAAAAGGATTGGGATAAAAGTTCATTTGATTCAACCATACTTCTCCCAGGCCGGCTGTGCTTGGAATCACCACAATGTTTCCATTCGCGTCAAACGGATTACTATAGTCTGGATTGGTATACATCTGATTTCCTGATAGTGTTTTGAGAAAAGCCACAATTTGCAACATTTGTGCATTGGTCAACCCCAAGTTTTGCCCGGTGTTGTTCGGACCTTTGAGATGTTGATCCAACTGCGGATTTACATCCTCAATGGAGTTGTAATGTTGAATAACACCTAACATGGTTTGGAAATTCCCATTGTGCATCAAAGGACCGTTTAATATTCCTTGCGGATTGAAGCAGTCTCTGAGTGTTGGCGCACGGAAATTGGTTAAATCAACAGCATTTGGATCGTTGGCAACAGCAATAACCCCGTTGTTTTGGATGTTAGGGTCAATATCGAACTCCGGAGCTCTATGACAGGCCTGACATCCAGCTCCACCCTGACCTGGAGGTTGAAGAAAGAGGTTTTTACCTGCGTTTTCGTCGGCTGTGTAATTCGGAAAAGGCGCATTGAGATTCGGAGCTTGTGCCAACCCCACGTCAAATTTTGAATCGAAGGAATGAAGGTTTCGAATAAAGGAAGAAATGGCTGTTTGAATTCTTTGTTCGGTTATAATCGTATCTCCATAAACGAATTCAAACAAGGTAGGATAGTACGAAATGGTGTACATTTTACGTATCAAACTATCCAGATCTGGTTGGCCGTTTTGTCCAGAAAAACCCATTTCCACCGCATTCTGAATGGGCTCTGTGGTTTGATCCTCTAGAGTAGCAGCTCGTTCATCCCAGAAAAAACGTTCGTTTTGCCCGAAACGCGCATTCACCAAGCGCATGGAATGACGGTCGGTTAAACCTCCATCGAACCCCACACTGGTATGAGCTGTATCCGAAAAGGCAAATTGCTGCTGGTGACAAGATGCACAAGCAATGGTATTGTTCAAGGAAAGTTTTTTGTCGTAAAACAAAATTCGCCCTAGAACGGACTTTTCATTGGATGGAAAATTAGCCGCACTGTTGTCGCGCTGAATATAATTTGGAACAGCTTGTGCTTCGTAATCCACCAAGTTGTTCAAATCAATCGTTGCCGCTACGCATATTACCAATACCGCAAGCAATCCGATGGAAGTCCATTTTTTAATCATAAGGCCTTAATTTACATTATTTTATTTCACTCGTGCCATCATCAACCCATCTCTCAAAGGCAGTAAAACATTCTCCAAACGTTCATCGAGGTGTACCTGCTGATTGAAATTCATGATTGCCTTGGTAGAAGAATCATTGGCTTTCACATCTTGAACAACCTTACCAGACCAAAGCACATTGTCACCAATAATTACCCCTCCTTTGTTCATTCTGGGAATAACCAAATCAAGATAATTAGCATAATTCTCCTTGTCTGCATCGATAAACACCAAGTCAAAGTTCCCATCCAAAGTGGGAATAATGTCGAGTGCATTTCCAATTCGCATGTCAATTTGCTTGCCGTAGGGACTTTCGTTAAAATACCCTTGTACGCGACTCGCTAGTTCTTCGTTGACATCTATGGTAGTTAGACGACCTTCTTGCGGCAATCCTTCGGCCAAACACAATGCAGAATATCCCGTGTAGGTACCAATCTCCAAAACATACTTGGGTTTCATCAGCTTACTAATCATGCTCAAGAATCGGCCTTGCAAATGTCCCGACAGCATACGCGGCTGCAGAACCTCCAAATGCGTTTCGCGGTTGATCTTATTCAAACGGTCACTTTCTGCTGTGGTGTGATCCAAACTATATTGATTGATTTGCTCGTCGATGAATTCCATTTTTTGCTTTTTTTTTCAAAGATAGGAAAAGTGAGAGCGAAGAGCAGAGCGGAGAGCGGAGAGCGGAGAGTGAAGTGTGAGAGTGGAGTGTGGAGTGTGAGTGTGAGTGTGGAGGAAAATGGGAGGGTTGGTTCTTTTTACGAAGAAAGGTCTTATTTTTCCTGTTGCGAATGGATTGCATTAAAGAATATAAAAAATGAAGAATTTACTCCTTGTTCTATTGAGCATTTTGTCCATTTCTTGTCAGTCTCAGGAAAAGAGAACGAGTGAAATGCAAAAGGCACCGGAAACCAAAAAGGTTGAGCAAATTGGCCAGTATGTTGGCGTGTTTCAAGACTCTAAAGGCAGGTATTGGTTTCAAACCTTGGAGAAAGGAGTGGCCAAATACGACGGAAATGAATTGATTTATTTAACCACTAAAGACGGACTGCCTAGTAACCGAATTGTGAGCATCGTGGAGGATAAAAGTGGAATTTTATGGTTCGGCACGGGCGCAGGTATTTCGAATTATGACGGCAAGACCTTTACCAATTTCTCCGAAAAGGACGGCTTGTGCAGCCCAATGGTGAGTAATTTGTTAATCGACAGCAAAGGCAACTTTTGGGTTGGAACCTGGGGTGGAGTCAGCACTTTTGACGGAAGAAAATTCAAAGATTTTACTTTGACCACTCCTGAGGTAAATACGCCCATTAATCCCGACACAAAAAATTGGATAACCGAAATAATGGAAGATTCCAAGGGGAATATTTGGTTTGGAAGAGATGGTTATGGCGCAATTAAATTCGATGGAAAATCTATGACTCCTGACTCTTAAACACA
>JAOASF010000140.1 GCA_025210175.1 Crocinitomicaceae bacterium
ACTTGAAGATTTAGTGGAAGGAAATGGTATTATGCCAATAGCCAATGATACGTCTGGTTGTATTTTCTACTGGGATTCAGATCTTGGTGAATGGATGGCTCCAGCAACAAAAAAAGATACATTTAAGATCGGTGTTGCATATAATGTGTTCATCGGAAAGAATCCAGTAAATGGTGTGACTTATGTTAGCCCGACACCTAATATTGTTTCATTACAAGGTCCTTTGGCAGCTGCAGCAGACAAAGCTGTTGAGGTTGGCTATAATTCCGGACAATATGACACTGGCTTTGTGGGCAATGGGACGCTGCAAGAAACAGAAGGGTGGAATTTGATAGGTAACCCTTTTACAACTACCTATGATTTTCAGGGTCAAGGATTACCTTCAGGAATGTCAAACAGTATTGCCATATGGAATGCAAATGATGGTACTGGTAAGTACGCTTATTATTCCAGCGGAGGTGGAGTAAACGGAGGTACTCAATACATAGCTCCATTCCAAGGGTTTTTCGTGCAAACAACTAATGCTTCATCTTCAGATTTTGTATTTAGGAAATCACAAAGAACTGTATTAGCGAGTCCAAACTTGTTTAAGAATGGAAACAACAAAGTTCGCTTAACTTACGAAAACACAGTATCTAGATATTCCGATGAGCTACTCGTAGAAATAGAACCTATGTCTACAGATAGTTTTGAAATGGAGTTTGATTCACGAAAGTTGAGAAATGGAAAAGGCATGCCAAACTTCTTCAGTTATGTCGATAAACAGCAATTGGCTATTCAAAGAGCGGCAGAATTTGAAGGAGTTAAATCTTTCCAATTGGGTATTGTTGATACAGAGAGCAATATGATGAAAGTATCACCAAACTTGGACGAACTTGATGAAGATTGGATTGCGGTGCTCGAAGACACAAAGAATGGCGAAAGACAAATTCTAGAAAATCATAAAAAATATAAGTATGAGTTTGATGCACGATTGGATAAAGACCGTTTCATTCTCCATTTGATTACCGCTAGATCAGAATTCTGGAGGCTTGACGACCCTCAATCAAAGATAAAAGTATGGGTTCATGAAGAATTGATTCGAGTGTTTTTATCCGAGTCGAAAATGGCGAAGGTTACTCTAATTAACAGCGCAGGTAAAGAAGTGATAATCTATCAATTAAAAGGTGAGCGAGGTGTAAATGATCTAATAATTCCAAAGGTTTCTACTGGAATATACTATGTCCAGGTTCAGACCGCTCAAGAAACGATAACAGAAAAAGTTATTATTAATCAGCAGTTTTAATTAAACGAAGAAAAAAGCGACTATTTAGTCGCTGTTTTATTTCGCCAAGAAGCGTTTATCAAATTCTACTCGTCTTACCTCTAAGGTCAGAGAACATATCCATATAGGGGTAGTTCAAAAACTCAAAACTGCCCTTTACCAATTTGATGGCGCAAACCAATAGCATAAAAATATATTTACCGTTTCAAGAAGCGATTACTACATCACAATCGTCTATTCAACATGAAGAACCGATAAATAGCGCTGCTAAAGAATTGAACGAAGCGAAACTTATTTCACTCTGCCTTAAACAAGACAGAAAGGCCCAAAAGATGCTTTATGAAAAGCATGGCCCGACTATGAAATTGGTTTGTCTGCGGTATTTGTACGACAAGGCCTTGGCCGAAGAAATATTGAACAAAGCTTTTTTTAAAGTCTTCGGAAAATTAAAACAGTATAAAAACAATGGAAGCTTTGAAGGTTGGATACGGAAAATTGTGGTGAACGAATGTCTGGATTGTAACAGGCAATACAAACAAACAATAAGGTTAGAGGAGCAATTCGATCATCGCGGTTTTTCCACCCAACCTGAGGTTGAAAACAATCACAATTTGGCTTTTATACTGCGTGCGGTAAATCAGTTGCCAGAAGGCTACCGATTGGTTTTCAATATGATAGAAATCGATGGATTTACGCACAAAGAAGTTGCGGATAAATTGGGCATAACGGCAAGTGCAAGTCGCAGTCAGTTAACTAAAGCCAAGAAGGCTTTACGCGAAAAACTAGAATTGGCAAGATCATGAGTTCAGAATGGGAAGACATAAAGAATGAGCTAAGAGGTGGGGAAGCCCCCTTGAGCGACCATGCCTGGGATGACATGAATTCCTTGTTAGATCAACAGGCAAAAACCAAGAGGAAAAAAGTACTTCTATGGTTGGTTCCTTTGTTGTTTATTGGGTTCTCTTCGGTAGCGATTTGGTTATGGCCAGAAAGTGAGGATTCATTTCAAAATCCTGAATATCCAGTAACGAATGAGTTAGAAATTGATGCCACTAAACCTACAGAGTTACCAGCGAATCATAGCTCAGATGAAAATGAAACGGTAGAACAGTCTGGAAACAATGAAAATCTTGAAATGGATGAAGCCTCACCTTCAAACCAAGAAAAACCTCGATCTGCGACACAACCGATAGCCAAGAATTCAAAACAAACTTCTCAAGGGAATATCCAGGATCAGACACATCAAGTTTCTGAGTCTAGACTTAATCAAAAGGGCTACGATAAGTTTGGTAATCCTAAAATTTCAAATGAATTGGTAGCGCATGATCACGATAATTCGCATGTAACAAACCTTGAGGGGTCAAAAAAATCAGATAAAGGGTGGAAATTAAAAGTGTTTGCTGGACCAACATACAACATGCCCAATATTCAATACAATCAGGAGACTGGTAAGACCCATAAAAATTTAGACCTGGCAACAGCAGATGCATTGAAAGCGGGTTGGGGTTTTGATGCTGGAGTGGAATTGAGCTATCAATTCAATCGCTTTTTGAAGATCGGTTCAGGCCTTAAATTTCGCAAGATCGTGACGCAAAACAACTATACGCATCGAGAAAACGAGATACCGGTTATTGACTCCGCCTCAGGGCAAATTGTCGGGTATATTCCAACAGGAAATTTGCCACCCATTAGTGGCAATGCTTTTGCCAATAACTCTTTTACCTATGTGGGTATACCGGTGAGTCTTTTCTATGAGCACCCTTTGAACAACAAATGGTTTGTCTACGGAGAGTTTGTAAACAGTTTTAATTTCTTACTAAATCAAAACAGTTATTTGGTAAACAACCAAACCTTAGAATTAAATACATCAAGAGATGATAATTTCAATCCACTGATAATGAGTTATCAATTTCGCGTTGGGTTGAGGTATGCCTTAAACCCAAAAGTTTCAGTAGCATTTGAACCCGCTTACCGCGGACACTACAATAATCTTTATTCAACCGATCAGGTGGTATGGAAACCCCAAGACCTTTCCTTTAATCTGGCTCTCATTTACACCTTATAAAACTTTTAACAATTAAGCGTTATGAAAAAACTAATTCAAAAATCCTTTGCACTGCTCGTTCTGCTTTTTGGAATAAATGCCTTAAATGCCCAAACCTGGTTTCCCGTAGGTGGAGGTCTGCCCGGGAATTGGGGTTCTTTTGAGCATGTAGATATGGTATCTAAAAAAATTAACAACGAAATACATGTGGCTGTTTCAGTAAGTAACTCGACCTGGACTTCTTCGTCTACGGTTATCTACAAATGGAACGGAATTGCATGGACAACCACCAGTCC
>JAOASF010000141.1 GCA_025210175.1 Crocinitomicaceae bacterium
AAAGGAATAATCTTAGCTGGAGGATCTGGAACGAGACTTCATCCGCTCACTTTGGGAACTTCCAAGCAAATGATGCCCATCTATGATAAACCGATGATTTATTATCCATTGGCCACATTGATGCGAGCTGGAATCAAGGAAATTTTGATTATTTCTACACCTCATGATTTACCCAATTTTGAGCGTCTTTTAGGCGATGGTAAAAACTTGGGTTGCTCCTTTCACTATAAGGTTCAAGAAGTGCCGAATGGATTGGCACAAGCTTTTGTGATTGGAGAAGAGTTTATTGGCAATGACAAAGTTGCACTCGTTTTGGGAGACAACATCTTCTATGGAGTGGGAATGGGGCATTTGTTGATGGAAAATACCAATCCAGATGGCGGTGTCATCTTTGCCTACCACGTACGTGATCCAAAAAGATATGGTGTGGTTGAATTCGATGAAAACAACGTAGCTATTTCTATTGAAGAAAAACCGGAAAACCCAAAGTCCAATTTTGCCGTACCTGGATTGTACTTTTACGATAACGAGGTGGGCGAAATTGCAAAAAATTTAAAACCATCTGCTCGCGGCGAATACGAAATTACCGATGTGAACAAGGAATACTTGAAGCGAGGTAAATTGAAAGTAGCCATTTTGAACAGGGGAACAGCTTGGTTGGATACCGGAACTTTCGAGTCCCTTATGCAGGCGGGTCAATTCGTTCAAGTAATAGAAGAAAGACAAGGCTTGAAGGTGGGGTGCATTGAAGAAATTGCCTACCGAAATGGTTGGATTGATCGAAAACAATTAGAACAATTAGCGGAACCGCTTGTTAAAAGTGGTTACGGTAAATACTTATTAGAAATTATCCATTGATGGAGAAATTAAAGCACCTTTTACAGGAAATAGAGAAAGAGATTAATAGCATGAAATGGCCATCAAAACCAGATGGGCTGTATGAACCTTTATCTTATTTCTTGGGAATTGGAGGCAAGAGAATGCGTCCGCTGATGTCGCTGATGTCAGCTGAAATGTTTGGTGCCAATCCGCTTGACGCTATGCCCGCAGCCATGTCGGTGGAATTATTTCACAACTTTTCCTTGATTCACGATGACATTATGGACGAGGCTCCATTGCGTCGTTCCATGCCCACGGTACACACCAAATGGAATCAGAATACAGCCATCTTGTCGGGAGATGTGATGTTGATCAAGTCCTACCAACAATTGGCTGCCTACAAGGAGAATTTGCACGAACTCTTTACCATTTTCAACGACACGGCAGTTGGAATTTGGGAGGGGCAACAAATGGATATGAACTTCGAAACGCGCGATGACGTGAGTATCGAGGAGTACTTGGAAATGATTCGCCTGAAAACCTCAGTACTTTTGGGGTGCTCTTTGAAAATGGGTGCTGTAGTAGGAGGGGCCGATAAAAATAATGCCGATAAAATTTATTCTTTCGGTCAAGATTTGGGAATTGCGTTTCAAATCAAAGACGATATTTTAGACCTCTATGGCGATCCTGAAAAGTTTGGAAAGCAAATAGGAGGAGACATCATTGCAAACAAAAAAACCCTTCTTTATTTACTGGCACTGGAGCATGGTACCGCAGAGCAAAAAGCAGAGTTGAAGCGTTTGGAAGAGGAAAAAGATTTAGATAAAAAGGTGGCTTCAGTTCGCTCTATCTTTGATGCCATTGGAGTGTTAGGGATGTCCGAAGAGCGTATGAAAAAATACGAAACCCAAGCCTTGCAGGCGCTTTCCGAAGTTTCTGTTGAAAAGGAAAGGAAGGCAGATTTAGAGAATTTAGCTTTCTACCTAATGAACCGTCAGAACTAAACTTTCTGAAGTTTAAACTTCTCGAAAAGAAAGCAGACGAGAATCAACATGTCGTAATTGTAAAAGAAGTCCTCCAAAGGGATGCTAATAAAGCGTACCCCCATGATATGTGCTTCTGAATACCAAACAACGGGTTCAGGTGTAGCCATACCTGTTAACACCCCATTCACCAAGGTGAAAGGGATAATGGCTACTAAATAAGCAAAGGCAAAGTCTTCGTACCAAGGTGATCGATTGATGAAAAAGAAGCGAATCGACAATAAAACGGCCAATACACAAGCCGATAGGGTGTACCAATTTTCAAGGTTGGAAATGCTAAATATAAGACCAGCTAAGGTGATGGTGAAAGCAACAATCTTCCCCATTTTTTCTTTCTTCAAATTTGGGAAATACCCTTTCAAGACTTCATAAATGAACATGCAGGCAAAGGGAACAACAATGAAAAAGGAAACTTCTTCAATGGGCAAAGACCCTAGGTAAATCCCGCTCAAATAATCTGGGTTGAAGCCCCAAATAGCTTTTTGGGTAAAGAATTCGTCCCAAACGATGAAAGTAAAGGCAACAATTATAATTGAAGGAATCAATACCTTGAAGTAGGTGTAAAAATGAATTTTTTTATCGAAGCTCAGGGCGAAGGGACCGATGAAGGTTCCAATGATCAATAAGGCGTATAAACTCAAGCTTTTCCTTTTTTACGGTGATAAGTTCTGCGAGCTTCCTTGTAGTATTTGAGGGGAACTATCAACATTCCGAAACACTCGCCTTGTTCCTTACCCAAATGTTTGTGATGCACCTTGTGTGCCTTCCGGATGGCTATGAAGTAGGGGTGATCAATGTCCCTCAACCATTTCATGCGTCGGTGAATGTAAACGTCGTGCAACATAAAGTATGCAAAACCATAAGTCGCTATTCCGAAACCGATCCAAACGGAAACGAAATTTCCATACATCAAGCCCAGCATGATACATAACCACGATGGTATGGCGTAAATGAGAAAGAATACATCATTGCGTTCGAAGAAACCGGGCTCCACTTGATGGTGATCTTTATGAAATTTCCACATGAACCCGTGCATGACAAATTTGTGGGTCGCCCAGGCCATGAACTCCATTCCAAAAAAGGTCAACAATAAAATCAGTGGTCCCCACCAAGTCATAAAAACAAGTTTAAGAAAGCAAAAAATCCTACCATGTATAAAAACACAACAAGGTCCATTTGGTTCGCTTGCTTCAAATTCCAAGTTCTATAAAGGTAATGCATCGGAATAGATACGAAAAACCAGCAGATATAGTTGTAAATCGGGATAATTCCCCCTTGCCAGTTCCAAAAATCCACTTTCATGGCAACAGGCTCAATCAAATAATCAAGGCCAGTCATGAGCAAAGCCGCCATGAGTGTCATGAGTATTGGTTGCTTGAAAATGCGGGCAGAAACGGCTTGTGATGTAGCCACCATAAGCGTCCAATTAACACCAATAATCAACGGTACACCGGCTATTTTCATGCCCAAATTACTACCGTAATGATAGGAGCCAAATAACCAGCCCGTATGAACACCAATCATTTCTACTGCTACTCCGTACAGTGAACAAATCAGGGCAAAAAGGAGAAAGGAAAGGTGGTTTTTGGTACGAGCCAATAGGAGCATGATGAAGGTCAGTAACAAATGAAATGCACTCAAAGGAAGGACCATATTTCTGGTCTCTGGGTAAAGAATGCCAACCAGACCTACTACGTAAAAGATGGCTAAAAAGAGAAGGAGGTACTTGGTTTTTATTTTCATTGTTTGATTTGATGCCGGATGGAGTATTGAACACTTTCTGCAAGACTGCGGAAGTTAAAATTCAATTCTTTTTTAACCTTGCTTGCGTCGTATTCAGTTACGCTAATGGAGCTATTAATGGTTTCTTTTGAAAGCGGAAAACGATGCCCTGTTATTGAGGTAATGATTTGTAACAAGCTTCCCAAAAAGGACAAAAGTGAAGAGCTAACCGCTAGGCTAGGTGGCTTTTTTTTCATGCCGAGTGCTACGGTCGATAGGAGGTCTTTAAAACTTTGATTGCTGCCTATACACAAATATCGTTCGGCGCTAATCTCACTTTCCATCAAGCGAATCATGATTTCAGAAACGTCACGAGCATCTACAGTAGCGTTCGCACCCTTCGGGTAGAAAAGAAGACCTTTGCTCACTTGTTTGAAAATGGTTAAAGAACTGTCATTCCAGTTTCCCGCACCCAAAATAACGCTTGGATTGACCATTACGGCATTCAAACCTTCCTCTATGCCGCGCCAAACTTCTTTTTCGGCACTGTATTTAGAAATGCTATAAGCACTTGTTTTTTTACTCTTTTTCCATTTTGATTTTTCCGTGAGAACTCCTTCTTGTCCACCTCCTACAGCGGCTGTAGAACTAACATAACAAAGCTTTCGGATGCCTATGTCGAGACAAACATTCACCACATTGGCAGTTCCTTCTCGATTGATTTTCATCAATTGGCTGAAGTCCGATCTTTGAAAAGAGACCAAGGCGGCACAATGATAAACATCGCTGTTGGGTTCGATAGCGTCCTCTAAGTCATCGATGGACAGAACATCCATCTTTTTCCAAGCTATTTTGCTCCAATATGTTTCGTGATTTTCTGGGTAGATGGATTGAAACAAGGCCTGAATGCGTTTGATCTTTTCGGCTGTTTGAAACCCTGCGATGATCCGGTCGTTCGTTTTGACCAAATCCAATAAAAGATGACTTCCCAAGAGGCCCGTGGCGCCTGTGACAATTACCATGGTTTAAAATTACTCAATTCCAAGCTCTAGAGAGGGATCCCAAAAGTGCTTTTTGAAATTTTGAACTTGATTTTCCTTTACTTCAACACCTTCTTTCTCCAATTGTTCTTGCATTTGGGTGGGAGTGGAAAAATGAGCAGCTCCAGTTAATAGTCCAATTCGGTTGACGACTCTGTGTGCAGGAATGGTTGGGTCGTTGTGTGCGGCATTCATGGCCCATCCAACCATTCTACTGGATCGTGCAGCACCGAGGTATTTGGCAATGGCGCCATAATTGGTTACGCGACCTTCAGGAATCAATCGAACGACTTCATACACATGGTCAAAAAAATCTTTGTTTTTTTCGCTTAGCTTAATGGCCATCTTTATTGAATTGGGTCTGGACAGTATTCTCGTCGCCCGCAGTTTTTGCAATGTTTTCCCTTAAATGCATTGTTGAATTGGATCATGGCTTGATCGACCAATTCTCTCTCCGAGGTTAAAATTCCCGCTTCAAAGTTGCGGTTGTTGATGGACTTCATCCCTACACCAGCTCCTGTCAAGTTTGCGGAACCGATATAGGCAATTTTTTCATCGAAAATGAAAATCTTGAAGTGAACTCGAGGACACAAGGCTCTCTCCAAACCGTGAATCAAAGCTGGAAATTTGTCGAAATCTTTCCGAAAGTTGGGTCCTGGTTCTTTGGCATGAATCAGTCGAACTTGTTTTTGCTGCTGAACCAAATTGGAGAGCGTTTTTAACAAAGGCTGGGAACCTTCGCCTGCTTTTACATAAACATCTTTAATATCCGCCGTACCAATCCACAATGAATTTTTTACCGTTTTGAATCGCTCCAAAACTTCGGTGTAGTGCTTTTCATTCGCGATGTAATGCGTTGCCATTAAGTGAAGATAAGAATACTTTGCGGGAGGATTTTATCCAACTAACTCAAACTGTTCGTGATTTTCAGCAATAAAGTTGAGCGTGTCCTTAATTTCATTCAAATCGTAAGACGTTACCAATTTCATGCGGTACTCCTTGAAGTGGGCAATTCCTTTGAAATAATTGGAGTAATGGCGTTTCATTTCTGCGATTCCCAAGGTCTCGCCCTTCCATTTGATACTCATATCCAAATGGTCGATGGCAACCTTTACTCGTTGGGCTAGAGTAGGGGCATCCAAATGTTCACCCGTTTTCATGTAATGCTTGATCTCATTGAAAATCCAAGGGTAACCTATGCTTGCACGACCAATCATAATTCCATCAACGCCATAGCGCTTGCGGTATTCAACGGCTTTTTCAGGAGAGTCAATGTCACCATTTCCAAAAACTGGAATGCGCATTCTTGGGTTGTGCTTTACGTCAGAAATCAAGGTCCAATCTGCTTCCCCTTTGTACATCTGTTTACGTGTGCGACCGTGTATGGAAATGGCTTCAATTCCTACATCTTGCAAACGTTCAGCCGCTTCAACGACATACTTGGTGTTGTCATCCCAACCCAGACGTGTCTTTACAGTAACTGGTAAATTCGTTGCCTTAACGATTGCTTCCGTCATACGCACCATCTTAGGGATATCCTGTAAAATTCCGGCACCGGCTCCCTTACAAGCCACCTTTTTTACCGGACAACCGTAGTTGATGTCGATAATGTCTGGATTTGTTCGCTCGATGATTTGAGTAGCCTGAATCATGGAGTCAATTTCGGAACCGAAAATTTGAATTCCCACAGGTCGTTCGGTCTCGTAGATATCCAATTTCATAACTGATTTAGCCGCATCGCGAATCAGTCCTTCGGAAGAAATAAACTCGGTAAACATCAAGTCGGCACCGTTTTGCTTACACAAGGTGCGGAAAGGTGGATCACTCACATCCTCCATGGGTGCTAACAACAGTGGGAATTCTCCCAATTCTATGTCCCTGATTTTTACCAAAGCGGGTGCAAAGTTACGGTAATTTTAAAGCAAGGCAAAACCTTTTATTCTTAGAAAGATTCAAAGGTCACTCTTCCTTCCTTCTCCTTTTCGGCCTCTTCTTTCCATTTGGAGAAGGTTTTTTGAAGCTTTCCTTCTTTTTTCGGTTTATCAGCTACCGGTTCTGGGTCTGATTTCAACACCATACGCACCTCTTCTTTCTGTTGAACTTTGGGCACATAGGCTTGAACAGTTGTGTCTTTTTTGAATAACCCTAATTCGGATTTCAACATGGCTTTGGTGTTTTGCTTTTCGGCTTCAAAGTTTTCCTTTGCCAATTGTTTTCTCGCCTCGCTATCCCATTTGATTGTAGGGTTGTCGATTGGTCCAAACATGCGGACAAACAAACGAAGTCCCGTTCCATCGTCGATAACTTCACCGAATTCTGTTTGCAAATTTTGTCTGCGGATATCGCGAAAATTGAAATCGAAGGAATAATCTACTTGGTTGTCGAAATCGTGGGTTCCACTAACATTGATGTCAATTGCATTGGAGGCAATGTACATACGCGGAATGTGAATTCTACCGTTTTGGATGGTGAAGGTGTTTTCGAATTTGTCAAATTTCAAATGAAGTAGGTCTTCTTCAAAGCGATTGATGTTGTTTTGTTTCAGAATCAAACGAGTCGCTTTTGACTCCTTTAAACTGTTGGTTATTTCCTTGAAGGCAGTAACATTGGTCAAACTTCCTTCCTCAACGCTCAACTTTACAGAAGCTAGAATGGCTTTTTTGTTGATTCCAGAACGCAAGTCAAAAGGAGCCTTGAAATCTAAATCAACCGAAGCAACACCATTGATTTGATCGGATGTTAGCACATCTTGCTCGAAGTTGTTCCATTCCTTAAAGAGAGGCTTGAATCTCAAGTTGTTCGTGCTTGCCTGTGTTTCAATGGTAAAAATCTCTGGGCTGTTCTCCGCAATTTGAACGATTCCATTGATGTCAGCCTCCGCGTTTTGAAGCGATAAGTTGTTGAAGGTCAAACGTCGATCATTAATTGCCAGGTTTGCTCTCAAGTACTTGAAGTGGTGTTCTTCATACTTTAAGTTGTTCGACATCAATTGAATGTTTCCTTCAATTCCATTGGGAAGGATAAATTTTCTATCATTTTCAATTTTTTCCTCCTTGGTACTCGATGAAAAGTCTTGAATATCCATGTAGGCACTTTTTACCTCTGCCTGCACGTGTAATTTAGCTTGTTTGTTTAGATAGGCCTCTAGGTTGGTAAAGGTACCCGTGAGTGAAAGGTCACTTTTGCCCACTGTTAAGCTCAAATGATCCAAGCCAGCCACTTGGTTTCGAAAGTAGATTTCTCCATTGATGTGGTCGTAATATCTCTTATCGTTGTACTGCTGAAATTGAACTTCATCGAAATAAACGTTGCCGTTTACTCTTCTAAGGTCTGTTTTCCCTTGGTTGAATTTAACGTCAAAGTTGCCAGCAATTTTTAGATGTCCTTTCGCCGATTCCACAGTAGGGAGCGGGAATATTTTGTGCAAAATACCCAAGTCAATTTGACCATTGGCTTCTCCCACCATCCATGGAGCGGTAAAATCAGTCAGTCTAAGATGTCCTTTAAAGGGGCCAGCAGATGTTTGAAATTGGACGTTTTTGATGTTCAAAACCTCTCCAAATTTCGGGTCGTGATTGCTGTAATAGGCAGAGAGATAAATGTTTTTAATAGGTAAACCCTGTGTTGGTTCGATAATTTGACCATTGCTGATCGCAAAGTCACATTGAATGTCAGCCTTTTCGCCTCTTTCTTGCTCCAACTGAAGTGCAAATTGCAATTGACCTTTGCCTTTGAATTCCTTCACTTTATCGGTACTGTTGTGCTGTAATCGCTTGGCGAGATCCGTTAAATGAAGTCCTTTGGAATTGAGGTGAAGAGAGATGTTTTTTTCGTCAACGGTAAGATCAAAAGTGAAAGGCAGTTCCGCAATGTGAACGGGCGATTTTGGAATGGTAAAGACCCCGTTGGCTCTGTCGACAACCATTTCGAGCTTGCAATAGGCAGGGGCATTTTTTACCAGGGTAACGTCGCCTGATTTCACCTTCGAAACATCCATGTTTGTCTCAATGGCCATCAAGAATTTTTGTTCTGAAAAATCCCCTTTAAAAACTGCTTGATTTAGCTTCGTTTCATAGTACTGATTTTGATCTACATGCTCGTATGAAAGACGAAAATCATGGAATCGTACGGTTTGTAAATTAAAGGAAAAGCCAGTGGACGAAGTATCCTCGGTCTGTTTAAGTATGTCGTAGTTCGTTTGGTTATCCGCTAAAGTTTTGATGTTGCAAACCCCTGGAAAAACTTCCACTTCTTTCACCTTGTAATTTTTCTTAATTACTTCGAATGGGTTAAATTTCAATCGAATGCGATCGGCATATAACAAGGTGTCGGTTGGCAAAGCCCCTTCGTTAGCGGATTGTATGTAAACATTGTTGAAATCAACACTTAAATTGGGAAAACTTGCCCAAAAAGTCAAGGATAAATCCTCTACCTTTACAGGCGCGTTTAAGTTTTTATTGACTTCTGTTACCACCAAGCCAACAATCGTGTCGCGCATCAGGTACAACGCGACAGATATCAATAGCACCAAACTTAGCGTTAGGATGAAAATCCACTTTGAGAATCGCCAAAGGACACGAGTAAGGGACATTTTGTTTGTTTCGTTCATGGAAAGAAGAGCATTCTTGTCTATGTAACGGGAGAAGGCGAAGAAATGTTACGCTTTTGCACAAGAAAAGGGCGGTGAATAGATTGAGTTATTAAAAAGAGAGAAAAAATCAGCCCCATGGAGACCACCGGCGGACATAACCTACTTAAAATCATCTCGTTTATTGCGTGTATGATTTCTTCTGGTGCCTTTGGTCAGCTCATGATGAATGACAAAGGTCAAGTGTGGACGGAGGATCCATTTTTTAATCCTGTTTTTATTCGCCAACACCAAATAAAAGCGATAACGGGTCGCTACACGTACAAAGCTCCTGGTCAGGCCATGAATGAGAAGGATTATTTCCGAGGTTTTCAATTTGACACGCTGGGTAGACTTGTTTATTCATGGGAGACCAAAAGGGATGATGGAAGTTATGATACGACCTTTCACAAGTATGTGTACAACAATATTGGTCGCTTAATTTACCATGGTTGGGGTGATAAAAGAACCTCGTATTACGAATCGTTCATGTACCAA
>JAOASF010000142.1 GCA_025210175.1 Crocinitomicaceae bacterium
CCTCAATCTGGAACAGCTTACTCATGGACCTTGCCAAACGGTTCTGTTCTTACATCAGGTGCAGGGTCGGCATCCATTCAAGTAGATTTCGGAACCAACCCAGGAGACATAGAAGTGACCGCAGATAACGGCTGTGGAACAAGTGTGCCTACAACTTTGAATGTTAATATGAGTCCAGCACCTGTTTCAGCAGGTACAATTTCAGGTCCAACTGAACTTTGCGAAGGTAGTGACGATGTATTTTCAGTGACCAACAATCCAGATGTTATCGACTATCAATGGACGATACCCAATCAATCCACCCTCATCAGTGGTCAGGGAACCAATGCCATTTCTCTTACGATGGGTGGTTCTTCTGGAGATGTGAAGGTCACGCCAGTATACGCCTGTGGCAACGGTCCTTCTTCGGTGATGTCACTCATTAGCAGATCGATGCCACAGCCAGTAACTTCAATCGTTGGAGATCAAGAAGTATGTGCCAATGAATCTACAGTTCCTTATTCCGTAGCCAGCGATACCAATGTGAGCAATTACAACTGGACGGTAAACGGAGGGGCGGTGATTTCTTCTGGCTCTGGTAGCAATAGCATTGCGGTTGATTTTTCGACTCAAAATGTTAGGCTTAAAGTAATGGCCGAAAACATTTGTGGTAGCAGTGCTGCTGATAGTTTGGATGTTCTTGTTTTAGATCCAAATGTCCAGGCCGATATTCTCGGTCCAGATACCGTTTGTGCTCAGTCGCAAGCAATTGACTTTGTGGCGGCGAACCTACCGGGAACCAACCAATATTCTTGGACACTTCCTGCTGGGGCAACTTTGGTTGCAGGAGCGGGAACAGATTCCATTTTGGTCAATTTTGGATCCAATGGAGGGGATATTAACCTAACAATGCAGTATGCTTGTGGTACATACAATGCCACCAAAACAGTAGCTATTGGTCAAGCTTATTCGGGCAATACTGCAGGAGTTGATACCGCATTTTGCGAGTCGAACCCCTTCACCTTGGTTGGTGGGGCTATTTCGCCCGCAAACAACTATAGCTACAAATGGCAAGCCTCGTATAATCAAGCGGGACCATACAGTGGAGCTCCAGGGACCAATACCCAAGCCAATTACAGTTCGAATTCATTGGCAGCTGGAACCGTGGTTTATTACAGAAGAATAGCAAAACTTTACGGCTGTTCGGATACTTCAGCAATAGTAGCTGTTACCTTCGAAGGCGGACCACAATTGTTGTCTACCAACCTAGACACTATTCTATGTTCAAACGACGCACTTCAAATTCCTCCATTAAACGTTCAAGATGGAATAATAAAGTCTTGGACACATGATGGATTGGGACAATTAGACGACCCGAACATTCCGATGCCGTTGTATCAAATAGATGCCAACGATGAGTCCAGTATCGTTACGTTTACCATGACCATTGAAAGTACGAATAGTTGTTTCCCACAAACGCTTTCAGAAGAATTCATTTTGTTGGTGAATCCAAATCCAGTGGCAAGCGGCTCTGGATATGAAGAACTTTGTCCAACGGGTCTTTCCATTCCAATTGCTGGCTTTTCTGGTTCAGTGAGTCAGGTTACTTGGATACAAAATGGATCGGGAAGCTTTACAGATGGCAATACCTTTACACCTACTTACCATACCTCAATGGATGATGCAGGCGATTCGGTTTTGCTACAAATGATCGTATCTACCGAAAGCTGTGCAACTCCTATCAGTGATACGGCTTCCTACCTTATTTATCTTTATCCAAGCATTTACGATACTTCCTTGCAGGTTTATGCAGGGGCCGATACAACAATCTTCAAAGGTGATAATTTGATCCTGTCGGGTGAAGCTCCTCAGGCCATTTATACCATTTGGAGCCCCGGAACAGTTGTTGAAGATTCTTTGGATATACTCACCTTTTCGCAACTCAACGAGTCGACCCAATTCGTACTTACGGCCTATTCCATTCAAGGCTGCATTAACCGAGATACTCTTTTTGTGGAGGTGCGAGATTTGGATACGAGCATTTTTGTTCCCAATCTGATAACGACCAACGGTGATGGGGTTAATGATACGTGGATAATCGCTGATTTGTTGACCGTTTCCGATGTGCACGTTCAAGTGTTTAATCGCGAAGGAGAATTGGTATTTGAGCAAGAAGACTACCAGCACAATTGGGATGGTACAATGGCTGGTAAAAAACTACCCGCGGCAACTTATTACTATCTCATCGAAGTTCCGGGTATGGAGATGCCATTAAAAGGAGTTATATCAATTTTACAACAATAAGCAGAAAATGAAAAAATTACTCATCCTATTGATTTTCGGTTTATCGTTGCAAGCATTTGCGCAACAATTGCCTTTTGGAAGCTTGTATTATACCAACATGCTTTCCTTGAATCCCGCATATACTGGTTTCAACCCTGAAACGGAAATATTCCTTTCTCACCGCAGTCAATTTGTCGGCTTTCAAAACAGCCCGCAAACCAATTTCTTGTCGGCTACGGGTAATATGTCTGAAAAGGTAGGGATTGGTCTCACTGCCTACGCGGATAACACAGCTCTGTTCCGAAAGTCCAGTATAATGGCGAATTACGCCTATTCTCTGAAGTTTGCTGAAAAACAATTTTTACACTTTGGACTGGGGGCTGGAATCAACTCGGTTGGTTTGGACATGAGCAATGCGCAAACAACCGATATCAATGATCCTATTTTTGGTACTGTAGCTCAAAATAAAATGGGATTCAATGCAGATTTCGGCTTGTTGTACCAACTGAATGCATTGGAAATTGGCTTTTCTGTACCTCAGATTTTCAACAATGCTACGGTCTTCTATTTGCAAAACGATCAAAAGTACACTTATCGCAATACAACCCATTTCCGCGGAAGTGCCAAATACAACTTCTTTTTTGGGAAGGAAAGCATCATGAAGGTTTATCCCATGCTCATGATGCGCTATGTTCAAGGGGCGCCTGTTCAATATGATTTAAGCGCCGTTTTTGATCATCGCAAGTGGGGCTGGGTTGGTGTGACTTACCACAGCGACTTTGCCATAGCTGCTTCAGCGGGTATACGTTACAAAAACCTTGGTTTTGGCTATGCTCACGATTTTATTCTCGGGCCGCTCAGACGTTTGGGTAAATTCTCCTCTGAGTTTGTCTTGAGTTATCGCTTTGAAGACAAGCAGAAGGCAGATAAACGAGATTGGTCAATCGATAAGGAAAAAAACGAAAGCGAAGCGAAAAAAAATGAAGGACCGACAGATGAAGAGCTCAATAAATTGCGCGCTGAAGTTGAAAAATTGAGAAGAGAGAAGGCTGCAATGGAAGATTCTCTTCAAAGGTCCAACCAATTGAAAGGGGAGGAGCAGTTGCTACAAACCGAAGAAAAAAGGACAAGCCCTCATGATACCATGGTTCCGCAGGAAGAAACGCAACCTGAAGTGCCTTTGACAAAGAAACAAGCTAGAAAGAAAAAGCGAGCTGAACGACGTGCGAAACGCAAGGGGATAGTGCTTGAAGAAGAAGGAGAGAATACGATTGTAGAAACGGTAAAACCAGTAGAAAAACCGGTGGAAGAAAAACCAATTTTGACCAAGATTGACAAGGAGCAACTGGTGTTTCAGCCGAAGGAAAACTATGAAACGGAGGCTGGTGAAACGCCCGATGAAGGATTTTATATCATTCTAGGAGCCTTCGCCGACCCAAAAAATACCAAGCGCTTTGTTTCCATTTTGGAAGAGTATGAATTCGAAAATATTCAAGTAATACGCAACAAGGAGAAAAATCTCGATGAGGTTTGTGTATACTTTTCTGGAAATATTGTAGAAACGCGAAAAGTACTGCTCGAATACAGAGCCGAAGGAAGGAAAAGTTGGATACTAAACCTGAAATAAGATCGGGTAAAAAGAAAGGGAAAGTCTACAGAAATGTGGACTTTTCTAGTTTTAACCACTCCAGAGTAGAGTTGCAGAAAATGTCTTCCTTAATGGAAGCAGATAAGGTACTGTCTTCGATGAACTTTCCGACCTCCAAGTCGCCAAGAGGGAAGGGATAATCGCTTCCAAGACAAACTTTTTTGGACCCCTGTAGATCTAGAATATACTCCAATGCTTTGATGTCGTGCGTAATGCTGTCTACCCAGAATTTCCCAATGTAGTTTCTCGGGTTATTAGGGTTGTCAATAGCTACTAAGTCCGGGCGACAATTGAATCCATGCTCAATTCTCCCAATCGTTGCCATGAAGCTTCCTCCAGCATGCGAAAAACAAACGCGTAGGTTGGGTAGTTTGTCGAACAATCCCGAAAAAATCATGGAACAAGCAGCTCTCGATGTTTCAGCAGGCATGCCGACCAACCAAGGAAGCCAGTATTTCTCCATGGAATTGAAACCCATCATATTCCACGGGTGAATCATTACTGCCAAATCCAGTCGCTCGCAAGCCTCAAAGATGGGAAAGAATTGTTCTTCTGATAGGTTCAAGTCGTTGATGTTGGAGCCAATTTGTATCCCAACCAAGCCAATTTTCTTGATTCGTTCCAATTCTTTAATCGCAGCGTCCGCATCTTGCATTGGTACAGTTCCCAAGCCAATGTAATTTTTCGGGTAACGGTGAACCAAATCTGCTATGTGATCGTTCAAAAACTCACTCAATTGCAAACAATCTGCTGGTTTTGCCCAGTAAGAAAACATCACTGGGATGGTGCAGACCACCTGTACTTGCGTGTCGAATTTTTCGTAATCCTTGATGCGAAGATTCTCGTCCCAACAATTTTCTTCAATGCGTCTAAAAAACTTGCCTCCCTGCATCATATCAGCCGTTCGATCTTCATTTTGGATCAAATGGATAAACTTACCATAACCGAATTTTTCTGTCCAGTTGGGCATCGTTTTCGGTAAAATGTGGGTGTGCATGTCAATTTTTAACATCCTTGGGACTTTTCTAATTACTGTATGGGTGCAATTTTAAGGAATCTCTCCGACTTCTTTGGGATAGATGTGTGAGGAATTTAACAATCGCCTTACCTTGCCATAGGGCACAAAAAAAAGCCCGATTCAAAAATCGAGCTTTTTTATAAAGTGTTTTGAGCTTATTTCTTCTCGTAAACTGAAATATCACCATCAGAGTCTTGCAAAGTCAACTCTTTTTTAGACAAATCTTTGATTGACATAATCTCTGAGTAAGTAAACCCGTCCTCAGTAGTTGAGATCGTAAGGTTCTCATCAATGATTTTGTAATCGAACTTGAAGGTGTAAGATTCACCATCGTACGTGTACGTGTATGATCCTGTTCCTTCTCCTTTTTTATCTTTTGAGAAAGATAAAGTTTCAGACTCTCCAGACTCAAGTCCAGACCCGTTGTAAGTAGTTAAGCTCCAATCACCATCCATCTTGCGGCTTTGACGTTGTTCTTTGCTACATGCTACAAAGATTAAGGCGATTACAGCTAAAAAGGCTAATTTTTTCATAGTCATCATTTATTTGGTTAGTGTAAAAATAGTAATCGAATTTACATGACAATACTTTTGAAATGGAAATTTGAAAAAAATTACCATCTATTAAATTCTTCGATACACCTTTTAAACATTGGGTTCTTGATGCGATAACATTGAAAACTACTACCGTTTTGAGTTCATTCGTTATTGCTCGGTCAAACGAAGGGAATTAATTATGACATCTAGTACCAATACAATTCCTTTCAAATGGGCCATGGTTCAGGTCTCCTACCTTTTGTTTGGGATTTGAATCTTCGATGACTTTTCAATTAATTCCGATCTAATTAGAAGTTCCGTTTTGATTATTGAAAGGAATCAACCGTTCTTTCCATTCTCCCAATAGTTTGTGACCTTCAGGCAGGTCTTTGTTAGAGGCAATACCCTTCGGTTTAAGGATTACTTTCTTGCAAAATGAAAATCATATTTTAAGTCGACATCAATTAGATTCATCTCATCTTTTTTTAAGTTGTCAATTCTCAAGGTATGTGTTTCCCCATCCAAAAAGGTAAGTATAATCTTGTCCTCTTCCATGCTATAAATGAAAGCGGTTTTCGTTACTGAACCATTTTCTGTAACCACGATAGCTCCTTTACCGTTCGTTTTGTTCTCCCTTCTAAATTGGAATTCAATATCTGTGACTTGAACCTCTCCACCTATATCTAGGAGCACCCAATCTCCTTCAATTTTTCGGTTATATCGCGTTTCTTTACTACATGCAATAAATAAAAGGGAGAGGATAGTGAATAGTACGATCTTTTTCATAGAATAATAATTAGTTGGTTGAAAATATTAAATCTAACTGACTATTAGATGTTTACTGTTCAGATTTTTAGATAGATGAATTCGTTGCCTTCAGAATCAATATACACTAGTTTGTTTCTATTTAATCGGTCGATTCGGTTGAATTCGGTATTGTTGATTTTGTCCAGGTAGGTAAAAACGATGGTTTCGTTTTCAACTTCGTAGGTGAAGTAATGCTGGCTGCTTGTCTCGCCTTGCACTACTTGGAAATAACCACTCCCACCTGCTTTCTTTCCTTTTTCAAAGGTGATGACTTGTTGGTAAGAGGCTGAAGGTTTTTGGTCGTTCACCTTCCACAATTCCCAAGAGCCTTCTAACTTTCTGTTTTGAATGCGTTCCTTGGAACAAGACAAGAGGACCAGGGCAACTAGTAAGGGTAAATATTTCATCGTGTTTTTTGAAACCAACTATCGCACAGATTATGCCAAATCTGGAATACGGGGTTATTCTTTTTGGCAGCAGGCAAGTAGAGAATGAAGGCTTTGTTATCTTTGCGAGCGAAATAAAATGTTATGGCACAGAAAACGGCAATCCCGAAAGGAACAAGGGATTTCTTACCGATGGAAGTAGCGAAAAGAACCTACATCTTCGAAACGCTCAAAAAGAACTTCAAGATTTTTGGTTTTGAACCGATTGAAACACCCTCTTTTGAATTGTCGTCGACCCTGATGGGCAAGTATGGTGAGGAAGGTGATCGTTTAATCTTCCGTATCCTCAATTCTGGGGAAAAGGTGAAGAAAGCCGATTTACAGGCCTTGGAGGAAAATAATTTGCCTCGCTTTGCCAATTCTTTGTCGGAAAAAGCCTTGCGCTATGATTTGACGGTGCCCTTTGCTCGTTTCGTTGTGCAACATCAAAATGATTTGACTTTTCCGTTTAAGCGCTACCAGATACAGCCTGTTTGGAGAGCTGACAGACCGCAACATGGTCGTTACCAGGAATTTTTTCAATGCGATGCCGATGTGGTGGGCAGTGATTCCTTGTTGCACGAGGTCGATTTGGTTCAATTATTTGACCGATCTCTAACCGATTTAGACTTGCCATCTTTCCGTATTCTCATCAACAATCGCAAGATTCTTTCGGGAATAGCAGAGGTTTGTGGCGAACAAGATCGTATCGTAGATATTACTGTTGCCATAGATAAGTTGGATAAAATTGGCGAAGAAGGTGTTGTAACGGAGTTAGAAGGAAAAGGAATTTCGGCGGAAGCGATTGCTAAAATCAAGCCCTTGTTTGCCATGAGCGGTAGCAATGAAGAAGTATTGGCCGTATTAACCGACTATTTAAAAGATTCCGAAATCGGTTTGAAAGGAATCGAAGAATTGAAATACGTACTGATCAAAACAGAGCTTTTGGGACTTCACCGCGCAATAGTGATAGTGGACGTGACGCTTGCTCGCGGCCTGAACTACTACACAGGTGCCATTTTTGAGGTGAAAGCCGACGATGTAAAAATGGGAAGTATATGTGGTGGGGGACGCTATGATGACCTAACCGGATTGTTTGGAATGAAAGGCATGTCGGGTGTTGGGATCTCCTTTGGTGCCGACCGCATTTACGATGTGATGAACGAATTGAACTTGTTCCCAGAAGAAGTTCTTACAGGGGTTGAATTAATGTTTGTGAACTTTGGTGAAGAGACGGTGGACTATGTGCTTCCTATTCTTCACGAGTTGAGAAAACTAGGTATTAAATCGGAGCTTTACCCAAGCTCTGCCAAAATGCAAAAGCAGATGAAATATGCCAATGACAAAAACATTCAGTGGGTTGTATTGGCCGGAGGTGATGAAATGAGCAAGGGAGAAGTGCAATTGAAGAATATGACGACAGGTGATCAAGTAACTGTCGGAAAAGACGAATTAGTTAAAAAGATTGGAGGATAATGAATTTCGTAATTGATAACCAGTGGATTTCTCTTGAGGAGCTTGAACAAGTTCTTTCTTCGGGAGTGAAAGTTGAATTAGGTGATATTGCCATCGAGGCGATCAACGATTGTCGCAATTATTTGGACCAGAAAATGGCCAGTGGTGACCATGTGATTTATGGGATCAACACCGGTTTTGGTTCCCTGTGCAATACGGTCGTTAGCAACGAAGACCTGGGGCAGTTGCAAAAGAACCTCGTGCTATCTCATGCTTGTGGAACGGGCGAAGAGATTGATCTTTCCATCGTTAAACGCATTTTGTTGTTAAAGGCTATTGGTCTATCTAAAGGGAATTCAGGTGTTCAATTGGTAACCGTTGAACGTTTGCTGCATTTCTATAACAACGACATTCTTCCGGTTATATATTCACAAGGAAGTTTGGGAGCTTCGGGTGATTTGGCTCCTTTGGCACATATGTCTTTGCCCCTTTTAGGAGAAGGTGAAGTGCACTACAAAGGAAAAAGATGTTCATCAGCTGAAATGTTGAAAGCAGAGGGATTAGAGCCTATTGAATTGAAATCAAAAGAAGGATTGGCTTTGCTGAATGGAACCCAATTCATGAGTTCATTCATGAGCTATTCTGTTCAGGCTGGACGTCAAATTATTTGCAATTATACAACGATTGCTGCCATGTCTCTGGAAGGATTCGATGGTCGTTTGAACCCATTCCAATCCAACGTGAATGAAATTCGCAATCAGGCGGGGCAAATAGAAATCGCTAAGGCCATGTATGCTACTTTGAAGGATTCAGAACTAATTCAGAAAGAAAAGGTTCACGTACAGGATCCATATTCCTTCCGTTGTATCCCGCAGGTTCATGGAGCAAGCTGGGATGCAATAGAATATGCCGCTCAAATTGTCGAACGAGAAATAAATGCCGTAACGGATAATCCTACGATTTTCCCAGATGAAGATGATGTTGTTTCTGCCGGAAACTTCCACGGTCAACCTTTGGCGATCACGATGGATTTCTTGGCCATAGCGCTAGCGGAATTGGGAAGTATTTCGGAAAGAAGAATTTACATATTGATTTCAGGTACACGCGGTTTGCCAGCTTTCTTGGTTGCCGAACCAGGTTTGAATTCTGGATTCATGATTCCGCAGTACACAGCTGCATCCATTGTTTCGCAAAACAAACAGTTGTGTACACCGGCTTCGGTTGATACCATCGACTCTTCCAATGGGCAAGAAGACCATGTTTCCATGGGAGCCAATGCTGCGACTAAATTGTACCGAGTGGTTCAAAATGTCTACCAAATTCAAGGAATAGAGTTGTTTGCGGGTAGCCAAGCATTAGACTTCAGAAGGCCAGGTAAGAGTAGCGATAAGGTAGAGACCCTGCATGCCAACTACCGCGATTTGGTATCTTTTGTTAAAACAGACGGATATATGGCTGAGTTAATGCATCGATCGCTCGACTTTGTAAAAAATCTTAGATAATTTTACCCCATGAACGAATGGAATTCGGATGTAGAAATCCAGAACACTGAAAGACCAAAGGGCCTACTCGTATTGTGTATCTTGAGCTGGGTGAATGCGGGAATATCGATTATTTCTGGACTGATAAACCTCATAGGAGGACCTTTGTCGGAAGTAAAGATGAGAGAACAAAAAGTGGAAGCTTTGTCGGCTGTGAATGAATTGCACGATATGGGCTTTAACTGGCTAGCCGATAATATGGAAAAAATCGGGTATCTCACCGAGGTATTTAACAAGAATCATTTCGCCGTAAATGCCTTGACTTTATTGTTCGTTTTTGTAGGACTAGCGGGAACTCTTTTGATGTATCGCGGACGAAAACTGGGCTTTCATTTGTACATCGTTTACAATCTATTGGCCATCAGTCATGTCTACATTTTTCTGGGGCCAGCTGATGTTCCATCCATGCTTACCGTTTGGTCCATCGCTATTTCGGGCCTCTTTGTTTATCTCTACAGCAGACATTTGAACTGGATGAAGTAACATGCCCTCTCTTTGCCGAAGAAAGCCTATCTTTGCGGCAAATTAGAGTAGAAAAGTATGTTAACGGTCAACAATTTATCCTTACAATTCGGAAAACGCGTTTTATTCGACGATGTCAACTTGAAGTTCGTTGAAGGGAACTGTTATGGTGTGATTGGTGCCAATGGTGCCGGAAAATCAACCTTCTTAAAGATCCTTACGGGGGAGCAAGATCCTACAAAAGGTCGCGTAGAATTGGAGCCAGGGAAGCGTATGGCTGTTTTGAGTCAGAACCACCACGCCTTCGATGAATACCAAGTATTGCAAACGGTAATCATGGGGCATAAGCGACTTTTCGAAATCATGACCGAAAAAGAAGCCTTGTATGCCAAACCGGATTTTTCAGACGAAGACGGAATGCGTACAGCAGAACTAGAGGCTGAATTCGCAGACATGGAAGGATGGAATGCGGAAACGGATGCCGCCACTCTTCTTTCCAACTTAGGAATCGGCGAAGACCAACACTACACCTTGATGGAAGACATGCCAAGTGAGCTCAAAGTTGGCGTT
This sequence comes from Crocinitomicaceae bacterium, assembly GCA_025210175.1. GTDB lineage: Bacteria > Bacteroidota > Bacteroidia > Flavobacteriales_D > Crocinitomicaceae > UBA2040. The sequence continues at coordinate 10,725 of JAOASF010000142.1, forward strand.
TTGTTGGCACAAGCCCTTTTTGGAAATCCAGATTTATTGATTCTCGATGAGCCTACCAACGACTTGGATATCAAAACCATTGCTTGGTTGGAAGACTTCCTAATTGACTTTAAAAATACTGTGATCGTGGTATCTCACGACCGTCACTTCTTGGATACAGTTTGTACCAATATTTGTGATATCGATTTCAGTAAAATCAACTTGTTTACGGGTAACTATACCTTCTGGTACCAGTCTTCTCAATTGGCTGCTCGTCAGCGTGCTGATAAAAACAAGAAAGCAGAAGACAAGAAGAAAGAATTGATGGAGTTCATCTCCCGATTCTCGGCCAATGCTGCGAAATCGAAGCAAGCGACTTCGCGTAGAAAGATGTTGGATAAGTTGGATTTGGAAGAAATTCAACCATCTTCGAGAAGGTATCCAGGTATCAACTTCCACATGGACCGCGATCCAGGAAACCAAATTTTGAACGTTGAGAACTTGAGCAAAACACAAGACGGTGAATTGTTGTTCAAGGACGTAAACTTTACGGTCAATAAAGGAGATAAAATCGCCGTTATTTCGAAGAATTCAGTTGCTTTAACAGCCTTCTTTGAAATTTTGAACGGTGAAGAAAAGCCAGATACAGGTCACTTTACATTTGGTACGACCATTACCACGGCTTACTTGCCAAACGATAACTCCAGATTCTTTCAAACCAAGATTTCCCTGATCGACTGGTTGCGTCAATATGCACAAACGGATGAGGAAAGAGAGGAAGTTAACTTGCGTGGTTTCTTGGGAAGAATGTTATTCTCAGGAGAAGAGGCCTTGAAAGGTTCGAATGTATTGTCCGGAGGAGAAAAAGTACGTTGCATGTTGTCTCGTATGATGTTGACCAAAGCGAATGTATTGATGATGGACGAACCGACGAACCACTTGGATTTGGAGTCGATTACGGCTTTGAACAACGGTATGCAGGAATTCGCAGGAGTGATCTTGTTTACCTCTCATGACCACGAGTTGGTGAACACGGTTGCGAATCGCATCATCGAAATTACACCGAACGGAATTGTCGATAAGATGATGCCGTACGACGATTATTTAGCAGATGAAAAAGTGTCAGCTCTCCAAGCAGAGATGTACGCTTAAAAACTATTGATATTTTCGTAAAGACCTTGTGAGCAATTACAGGGTCTTTTTTTTAACTAATAAGACATGGTACAGTACCGAATTAAGACCGATAACCCGCATCAACAGTTCATTCAGTTTGAAGTTGTTTTTCCTGTTTCAGGAGACGAAACAACAGTTCATCTACCGAGATGGAGACCTGGACGATATGAGTTGGGCAACTTTGCAAAAAACGTTCGCGATTTCTCCATTACATCCAAGGGAAAGAAACTCTCTTTTCAAAAAGACTCTTCGTCCTCATGGAAGGTGAATACAGCTGGTTTGGATGAAATTGTGGTCAAATACAATTATTATGCAACGGAACTGAATGCAGGTAGTTCCTTCTTTTCGGAGGAACAATTGTACGTTAATCCTGTGAACTGTTTTGTATATACAGACGAAACAGCCAATCAGGAGGCAGAGGTTGAGGTACAAATCCCTGACACCTACGAAATAGCTTGTCAAATGCGAGTAGAGGGGCACAAAATGTTCGCTCCGAACTTTGATTTCTTGGCAGACAGTCCGTTTATTGCCTCGGCCAATTTGAAGAAAGAAACATACGAGGTTGCTGGAGTTCAATTTTATGTGTGGGTGCAAGGTATGCAAGAAGTAAACTGGGGGAAATTGATTCCAGACTTTCAGAAATTTACCCAAAAGCAAATTGAAAAGTTTGTGGAATTTCCCGTTTCTGAATATCATTTTTTAATTCAAATTTTGCCTTATAAAGCCTATCACGGGGTGGAACATCAGGCTTCTACAGTTATTTCTTTAGGGCCCACTTATGATGTGTTTGGTGATTTGTACAAGGAACTATTAGGTGTTTCTTCGCACGAGCTTTACCATACTTGGAATGTAAAAGCCATTCGACCAATTGAAATGTATCCATACAATTTCAAGCAGGAGAATTATTCCAAATTGGGCTATTTGTGTGAGGGGGTTACGACTTACATGGGGGATTTGTTTTTGTTGAAATCAGGAGTTTTCAATTTTGAGCAATATGCCCTGGAATTCAATGTGCAGTTGCAAAGGCATTTCGACAACATGGCGCGTTTTCATACTTCGGTAGCCGACTCTTCGTACGATACGTGGTTGGATGGTTATGTGCCAGGTATTCCGGGAAGAAAATTATCGATTTATACGGAAGGGTGTTTGCTCGCCTTTTTATCGGATGTGCGTATACGTCAGGCCACGCTCAACAAGTACGGTTTGGATGAGGTTATGAAGCGCTTGTATTTTGAGTATGCTTTAAAAAACAAGGGTGTTTCAGAAGAAGATTATTTTGCTGAACTGGAAAGAATAACAGGGGACTCATGGTCTGATTGGAGAAGAGATTACTTTGAGGGTAAATCAGCATTTGAAGCACCTCTGGTAGAAGCATTGGAATACCTAGGTTTGGATTTGGAACACGAACCTTCCGCCTCTTACAAGGAGGCCAAGTTGGGCCTAAAAACCCTTCCTTTGCCAAATGGAGGAGATCAAATTATGGCCATCTATCCAGGAAGCCCGTCTGACATGGGTGCGCTGATGTTGGAGGATATAATTGTTGCCGTTAATGGCTATCGGGTACAAGGAGACTTGGATCGATGGTTGACTTATTTGGATGATCAACCCAAAACTTTGTTGATTCAAAGAAAAGGGGAGTTCCTTACGCGGACCTTACCTGTTTTGAATCGAACGTTTTACAATACCTACAAAATTGCCAGAGTGAAGGATCCCAATTCCGCCCAGAAAAAGGCTTTTGAATATTGGGTAAAATAAAAAAACGAGACCAAAAGAAAAGGTGTTCATCCCGCGATGAACACCTTTTTTATTTCGTTATATGAATGGATTAACGAAGTAAGTTCACATTGCCTTCGTAGGTGTATTTCTCATCGGTAATCTTATCCGTGAATTTGATTGACCATGTATAAACTCCATCTGGTGCAATTCTATTTTGATACGTACCGTCCCAACCAATGTTCACATCACGCGATTCAAATACTCTTTCACCATAGCGATTGTATACTTGGAAAATGTACGTGCTTACATCCAATCCTTGTGTCATTACAGGTTTGAAATATTGGTTCATATTATCGCCGTCCGGCGTAAAGGTATTCGGAACAAAGAACAATACCTCTTCTGGAATGGTGATGGTTCTCGTAATGGAATCTTGACACCCTTGAGCAGAAGTAGCCACCAAGGTAATCGTCAAGTCCCCAGAAACACCTGTGAAGTTGGCTATAGGGTTCACTTCAGCTGTTTGGTAAACATTGCCCATGGTCCACAAGTAAGAACTTGCATTGGATGAATTGTTCTCAAAGGTAAATTGAGCATTTTTCTGCAAGTAGGTAAAGGATGCAACGGGGTTGGTATTCACAACCACAGCTCCAAGAAGTGTTTGCGTTTCTGTACATCCAAAATTATCAGCTACAAAGGTTACATCGTAGGTTCCAGCTGGATATACATAATTGAAATCTGGGTTGTTAAGCATTTGTTGACCATCTCCCATATCCCAAATAAAGGTTGTGGTAGAAGGGGAGGTAACTGCTGTAAAGTTTACAGCTTCGCCCTCACAAACTACCCCAGGAGAAACAGCTATTGTTGCCACAGGCGACTCGTTTACCGTAATGTTTTGCGTGGAGCTACTCGGACATAAACCACCGAAAGAATAGGTTATGGTATGGGTGCCTGGACCTGCTGCTACTGGGTCAAATTCTCCAATATTCGGGTTGGTAATACCAGTTCCTGACCAAGTTCCACCAAAGGTATTGGCCATCAGTGTATCCAATCCATCTGCCGTACAGTATGGTCCGGCTGGTGTTTGGGTTGCGTCTTGGTATTGTTGGATTTGCACGTTTACTGACGAAGGAATACTGGTACATCCATTGGAAGTAATGGTTAAAAAGTACGTACCACTTTGACTCGACGATGCCGCCAAAATCACTGGATCTTCATCCGTACTGGTGTAACCATTGGGTCCTGTCCAAGAATAATTGGCTCCTGCCACGGAGTTTCCTTGCAGCATCAAGTCGTCCCCTTCGCAGATAGGCGCATTGCTTGAAGCAGTTGCCGTAGGTGTAGGGTTGACCGTGATGTAAGTAGAATCTGTGTTACTATTACATCCATTTAATGTTTGGAAGACATAGTACATCGTAGACGTAGACGGTGTAACGGTTACAGATGTGGTGTCAGGGAAAGTTCCCGGTGACCAGTTAAACGAACCTCCAGATAAGGTTGAGTTGGCGGTCATGGTTACCGACTGTCCTTGACAAATACTTGGGTCTTGTGGTGTAACGGAAACCACCGGAGTAGGACTTACGAACATATATGCTGTATCCTGATCCGTACAACCATTTAGGTTGTAAAGCACCACGTACATTTGGTTGGAAGTAGGAGATGCTGTAACCGAAGAGCTGGTGTTCCCCGATGCTGAAGCCGGTTGCAGCCACTGATAACTTCCTCCCATGTGAGAAGGTGTTGCTGTAACCGTTCCAGATTCACCGTCGCAAATACTGTCGTTAGTCATTGTGAGAGTTGGTGTTGGGTTAACCGTAACCAAAGAAGAATCAAGTGTTGAACATCCGTTCAAAGTGTACGAGAAGTAATACCATGTATCCATTGAAGGAGCATCGCTTACAGACTGTGTGGTTTGCCCTGCTACAGATGCTGGAGCCGACCAGCTATAGGTTCCTCCCGAAACCGCTGGAGTGATAGAAATGGTTGCTGTAGCACCACTACAAATGGTTGGATCATTCGAAGAAACTGCTGGAGCAGGTGTTTGTGTTACAGTTGCTGATCCAGAAACAGAACCACCACAGTTGTTAATATCATTCACCGAAACCAGAGAATAGTTCCCGGGTGTTGAAGCCTGAATGGTGTATGTCGTTAATGGTGTAGAAATAGGGAAGTTATTTGTTCCATCGGTATAGGTGAAATCAAATGGACCGTTTCCTACCAAATTGACTGTAATATTTACGGTTTGACCACTGTTTTGACAAATAGAACCACCACCCGACATGGAAGCTGAAGTTGGACAGTTACAGTCTTGAGTTCCCGTAATTGTTACTGGGTTACAGCTATTTCCGTCGTTCAAATTAAAGGTGTAATTCGTGGTTCCTGAAAGAATCGGGTTGGATGTAAAAGTGTAAGGGCCTGTTCCTGAAATGTTTCCACCGTTCATCCCTGTAACGGAATAACTTGTAGGGTCTCCACCTGATATGGTAAAAGAAACCGTGTAGTTGGAATTGGTACCGTCACATTGTCCCACTAAGTTTGAAAATGTTGGTGAGGTTAAAATGGTTACAGTTGCACTTCCACTTACTGTCCCCGAACACGAGGCATCGTTTACAGCGGTAAGTGTATACGTTCCTGCTGTTCCTGTGTTAAATAAGTATGGAGAAGAAGAGACATTTGATACTGTGTTGGTGTTGGTGCCATCTGAATAAGTGAAGTTCCATGGACCGGTTCCAGTTAAGTTAACCGTAATTGGTGCCGTTTGTCCAGCACAAACACTTCCGCCTCCTGAAATAGAAGCTGTAGGAGGGTTGTTTACCGTTACTGTTCCTGTTGCTGAATTGCTACATCCATTGGCCGTATAGGTAACGGTATAGGATTGGGTCGCCGCAGGTGAAACTGAAATAGCAGCCGTGTTTTGACCACCAGGAGTCCATGCGTATGTACCACCAGAAGGAGTTCCTGAAGCCGTAATGGTTGCTGTTCCTCCTGAACAAATCGTTGCATTCGTTGATGAAACGGTTGGCAGTGGATTTACCGTTACGTTCGCTACATCCGTTCCAGTACATCCATTCAAGGTGTATTCTACGGTATAGTTGGTTGAGTTATTCGGTGAAACGGTGATGCTCGATGTGGTTTGATTGCCTGGTAACCAGTTGTAGGTTCCACCTGTTTGACTAACAGTTGTGGTTAGTGTAGCAGGCTGACCAGCACAAATTGCGGTATCCAAGGCAGTAACCGTTGGAACAGGGTTCACATCTGCGTATACCAAGGTTCTTGGACCTTCACAGGTTCCAACCACACAAGCCACATAATAGGGCCTGCTTACGTTCAAAGATGGAGTAGTGAAAGAAGTACCAGTTCCTACGGGTGTTCCTCCTGTTGGCACGTCGTACCAAGTTAATGTTCCGTTCGGACATCCACTTGCTGTCAAGGTTAGGGTGCCTGGTCCACATCTTTCTGCTCCTAAAGCTGTTGGTTGTGGGATTTGATCAGTCGTAGCCGAACACCCTATACCTAAATGCTGAATTTCTAGCGATAAATCGTATTGAATCAACTGACCATCTTGTCCATCTACCGTAATGTAATAAATACCATTTGGTAGGGAGTAATAACCACCTACACCTACGGCAGTACCTGGTCTTAGCTTGATACAAGAGGCATTGGTTGATGCAGTCATAACCGCAGTAATACCTCCCGCACAAACATTATTCAGAACGGCGATTTGGACAACGTTGCCCGGTGTTCCACCGTATTGCATATTCGAAAATGTAATGACCGGATTCGCCACACAAGGTGCTTGTGCATTGATCTCGAAAGCATAAATAGCTGTGTTGTTAATAACGTTATTCGCGTAAACTAAAGGAATAGTCCAACCTCCTGTACAACCTGCTTGAAATTGACCAGAAGCTGTACCTGCTGCTACAACAGGTTCGTTTAAGTTGGTGTTGTTCGCATTACCCGTTGTACCCGCATTACTCATCTTGGGGTAAGTCTCGTTTACGTTCGTATTGGGTTGACCACAAGTTAAACCAATGGTAGGACCAGGAGGACAGCCGTCCACTGTAACACCAATGGGCGCATTTGCCTCAATACAAAGTCCAACGGTTGTAGGAAAAGGAACTCCTCCTCCCCAATCCCAGATTCTATAATAATAGGTGCCCGGAGTGAGATTACTACAGTCAATTCTACCGTGAATAGGAGTAGTTCCGTAACCTACGTCTCTTGCTCCACCTGGTGAAACTCCATCCGAACAATCGATGTAAGTTAAGCCTGTAATGTTTCCACCGGCACCACATGTTCCTGCTGGCGTACCTGAGTACAAGGCAGCCACAACATCAAAGTTGGCATTATCAGGTGTGTACGCGTCGATCCAAACCTGAGGAGTGGATGCTGTAACGGTAAACTTGAACCAAATGTCACGGTAATCTGTTTGGTTATCACAGGCAACGGCATTACCATTCACGTTGGTAGACGTGAGCGTCATGGCGTTGCTGTAATTCTCCGTGTAACAATCGAAAGGATTGTTCAATGGGTCAATTAAATTAATTCTGTTGGTGATGTCCACTGCCGTTAATGGACAATCGGCCTGTGCTAATGCTTTTGTAGTGAAATAGAAGTTGATTGTAAGACCTAAACCTAAAGCTAGCCAGCGAAAATTATGTGCTTTCAAAGTTTTCATTATTTGAATGTTTCGTAACCATTTTGTAGTAGAACGATATCCTTAGGACATAGTTGCCATTTTTTGTCACTTTCTTTAAAATTTTAACGTTTGAGTTAGAATAAAAAAAAAGAGGGTCGAAACCCTCTTCCTAAATATTGATAAAGATCAATTTAGAATTGATCCAATTCCATAAAGGCTGTACTTTGAACTGCTCCGTTAATGATACCACCAACCGATTTTAAGGATTGTTGATTTTCTAACTTAAGCAAAGAAATAACGCCTCCAAATAGACTCCCCAGAGCTTTTGGCATGGCACCTTTTATTTCATCCGGGTCAGAAGGAATTGGATTGGCAATCGGTCCTTGACTCAATTGATAATTCAATGCTGCTTGGGCAATTCCCAGAATAACCAAGGATTTGTTTCCTTCTTTTGTAAGAGGATCTTTGTTTACGATGTCAACCTTTATCTCTTCTCCGCTGCCTTTTGCTTGAGATTTCAAGGTATTGATAGCAGCTTGGTATTCAATAGGATTATTGGTTGAAATATACATCTTAGCGGCATTCATCAAATCGGTTAAAATTTGCTTGTCAATTGTGCCTAAATAAGATGACTCCGTGATGTCCACCATGATTTCATCGGCAGCGCTATCGAAGGCTCCTTTGCTGTAAATGTAACGCGGACGATGATGGCGACAGTAATGGTAATCGTCGATATACGCCAAAACGTCCACATCGCTTTGCGTCCCAATACTCCCTGATCCTGCAAAATAGGCATGGGTGTAAGGGTAGGTGATGTCTTCCACCGGATTCGTGGAAAAATCTACTCCACTTGGGTAGGCAGCACGAATATCCTCCATCAATTGATTGTGGATGGTTCCTGCATCGGTTAAATACATGTTTGTGGGGTCAATCGCTGTTCCTGAGTACTTGGCCTGAATCTCAAGCTCCTTGTTTTCATTGGTTTCAGTTGGCGATTTAAACTCTTGGTCTTTTTGACAAGAGGTGATAGTTAGTGCTACTAATCCACAAAGGGTGAGTTTGTTGATCATGTTGATTTTTTTGATTTGCAGCCCAAGTCTAACTTTATTTTTTCAATTTTTTACACTTGACATTTTTAAAAAAAAATCCAATATTCTAGAGCAGGTGTTAAGTAGACTAGTTTTTTAGGTGTTAAACAATTGATTATGAGAAAAGAAAAGGGAGCTTTTTACACTCCCTTTTAATTTTTATCGCATGAGGTTTATTACACCTTTTCTTTCCACTTTATTATCCGTTGTTAAGTTTGACATGTATACTTTGTAAGTATAGATGCCATTTGCACAAGGCTGGTTGGCAAAAGTTCCATCCCAACCGGTGTTGATGTCGTTCGACACAAAGATCAATTCTCCCCATCGATTGTAAATTTCCAAACGGTAGGTTGTCGGGTCAAAATCTCCACCGATAACCGGCTTCCAAAGATTGTTGAATTCATCCCCATCTGGAGTAAAGGAGTTCGGAATAAAGATGTCGAGGTCCTTCACAACATTGATTTCTTCAATTAGAGTTGCAATACAGCCCTCAGCAGAGGTTACCTCAAAAGTGACTTCGTAGGTGCCTCCAGAACTGTAGGTGTGTAATGGCTCAAATTCTGTGCTTGTATTGTCGTCTCCAAAATCCCAGAAATAATTGGCTCCGTTTTCGGATTCATTATTAAACTGTACCTCTCCACTCGAGCTCATGTCGTATGTAAAGGCAGCTACTGGGTTGGCGTAGCTCGATATATAATCCACTAGTGTTGTGGTGGAGCTACAGTTCAACAAATCTGTTGTTAAACTAATTGTGTAGACTCCAGGGGTATAAGTGGTGCTTGTGGTTTCGGGGTCGTTATTAACCGTACCATTGCCCAAATCCCAAGTATAGGTGTCGTAAGCCAAGCCGTCAGCGGTAAAACTTACCTCAAGCGGATCACACCCTTCTGTTAGGTCTGCCGTGAATGTACTCACCGGTGTTTGGTTGACCACGATATCACGTGTGCTAGACGATGGACAGTCTCCTTGTATAGAATAGGTCACCGTGTGAGTGCCTGGTCCTGCATTGGATGGACTGAAAGTTCCTGCATTTGCATCTGTGATTCCAGTTCCAGACCAAGTTCCTCCAGCTGTACTGCTTGTAAGCGTAACATCGTTATCGGACGTACAGAATGGATCTGCTGGATTCGCATTGATACTTGTATTCGGAACCGGGTTAACGGTTATAGTGACCGTTGAAGTACTAGAACATCCGTTGCTTTGAACCGTAACGGTATAGTCACCAGACATGTTCACGCTTGCATTGTTTCGAATCGGGTTTTGTTGACTCGAAGTATAGCTTGAGTTGCTGTGCGTCCAGCTAAAGTTTCCTCCCATGTAATCGGATGCAGTTAACTCCAAGTCAGTTCCGGCACAGATAGGATTTTGTACAGCACCGGCTGTGGTTGTTGGAGTTGGGTTGAAAATTACTGGTGTACCACTCGCTACATTCAAACAGTTATCCGTTAAATCAACCATACCCGTTCCATCATTGTCTCCTACGATTGCTGAGATATAGTAGATGGTTCCATAAGTCATTCCCGCTGTGAAACCGAACTGAGAACTGGTTCCTTGTTGGAAAACGGTTCCGAGTGAATTTCCTGCTTGATCGTGAATAACGTAATTCAAGGTGTCGTCTCCATCCAGAACCATCGCCGATTGATCGTGAATTGCCATCGCCGAATCTGGGTCACAGACGTTCAATGTACTTTGGTCCATCAATCCTGCAAATGATTGACAAGCACAATTGTGTGTTCCGGTAATGTATACTGGGCCACATTCGTTGTTGTCGTCAATTTCAAACTCAAAGGAGGTTCCTGAAGGAATGTCCGTAGAGGTAAAAGTGTTGCCTGAAAAACTACCACTAACTCCCATGGGGCTGATTCCTGTTACAGTATAAGGTCCGTTATCTCCATCTGTAACGTCAAAAACAGCTTGATAAGCATCTCCTGTGGAGTTACAGATGTAGGTAGGCTGTGATACATTGGGTGGATTGTTTACCACGATTGTAACCGTTGTATTGGCAAATGACCCAGAACAACCATTGGCGCTATTTACTGAAACAATTGTATAGGTTCTTGTAACGGTAGGAGTAAGGGTAAAGGTTCCTTGGTCTACCAAATTACTCGCAGTTTGATTCGATGTACCATTGTTAAAGGTGACAGAAAAAGGAGAAACACCGGTTAAGGTAAAGGTCAAATCGGTTGATTCACCATTACAAATGGCTGTATCTCCAGAAATATCTGCCGTAGGCTGTTCGTTCCAAACTACAGGTGTACCTGCTGTAACGGAAAAACAAGGATCCGTTTGGTCTACAATACCACCTCCTAAATCATCTCCTGCAATTGCCGAGATATAATAGGTAGCGCCATAGGTCATGGTCGCAGGATCGAAACTAAAGGTAGGTGTGTTTCCAATTTGAATTTGATTGCCTAAAGAGGCCGTACTGTTGTCGTGTAATACAAACTGCAGGGTATCATTTCCGTCATTGATATAACCAGCAGCATTGTGTGTTGCCGTTTGTGGACCTGAACCACACATGTTCATGGTAGTGGAATTCATGCTTCCTGCATCCGTGGTACAATTACAATTTTGTATTCCTGAAACGACTGTGGCAGGACAACCGTTTCCGTCGGTAATTTCGATTGTATATCCGGTACCGCTATTGATAGGGTCGGTAACGTAAGACGATCCTGTTAGTGTTCCATTAACACCCAAGGGAGCCTCTACACTTACCATATAAGTTGCTGGATCTCCACCTACAATGTCGAAGCTAACCTGGTAGGCCGTATTGCCTGGGTTACACATTTCTTGCACATTGATCGCCTGTGGAGCCTGATTGATTGTAATGGAAAAAGATTCTTCAGCTGTACAAGCAGGAACCGTGGTTGTGGCATCATAGGCGTAAAGGGTAGTGGAGGTTGTAATGGCCTGACCTGGATTGTATTGTGTACCTCCTCCATTGATCGCCGTGTAATAGGACTCGTTTCCGGTTAAATTCGTTCCTGTAATAGCTGGAAGAATGTACTGATCGCATGTAACCACATCGGCAATAGGATCGAGTACAGGCTGCGGTGTGCCGTTAACCGTTACATTCAAGTCGAAGGAACAATTGGCTGTGTCGATAACGGTTACCACATAATTACCCGCAAATAGGTTGTTGAAAACGTTTGACGATTGAACAGTTCCACCATCCAACTGATACATTAAATCAGCTGGTGCTCCATTTCCGCCAGTGGCATTAACCGTTATACTTCCGTTGTCTAAATCACATGTCGCATCAATCACTGAAGCGGTTGCGTTTACAGGGTCTGCCACCACATAGGTCTTTTGCAAAATGGAATCACACCCTCCTGCACCTGTAACGGTAAGGGTAATGGTTTTTGTACCACTAGTGGCGTAGGTTACAGTATGCGGACCAGCAGTATTCGCCGTTGCTGGAGAAGCACCTGATCCAAAATTCCATAAATACGTATCTGCATTTACAGAGGTGTCTGTAATAACGATGGTCTGTGGGACAACACAAGGGTCGTTTGAAGCAATTTCAAATCCTGGCTGAGGTCCGAGTAAGTTTCCAGTTCCATTGAAGTTGATGGTGTAACCTGATCCCCCAAACTGGAAATTGTTCACCAATAACCCGTAAGTGACTCCTGCCACCATGGTCAATTCTTGTACGTAGTTGTCTTGAACAGCTGGGTCACAATCGAATGGTTCGGTAATGTCAACGGAAGTGGCGTTCAATCCAGTAGGCCCCGTACAAGAACTACCCATACAACGTAGCATGGTTCTTCCCGTACATCCGGTCACTGGGTCCATTTGAAAGACCACAAAGTCGATATCCAAGTTTGGGTTTGCAGCCGAAGGGATAATGTCGAAACCAAAGGTTCCATTGTCTGCAGCTGTCCACGTATACCAAGTAGAGTTTTGCTCAGTGTTCGACCCTGGGCTTACACCACCAGCCAAACAAGATCCAGCAGCTTCGGCACCATCGTTACCAAACCCAGTAATATCCGTTTCCGTTATGGAATTTTTGTTACAAATAACACGTGCTGTTGCACAGTCTTGTCCTGGCAACACAGGAGGAGTAAAGTTGTCAATACACAATTTGAAAGTTCCTTCGTCTCCTGTACCCGAATCCACGCGAATGAGGTAGGTTGTTCCAACGGTCAAACCACCGATACTTAGAAAACAGTCATTTGTACCAGGTGTTGTTGTTGCACATCCCTCCGTGATAACAGCCGCAGCACAGGCTCCTGAATAAATTGCAATTTGAGGGTTTAAAAGCGTATTCCCTCCTGATCCTGCACCAAAGACATCGATGCGAACATTAGATGCGATGGCGGTGAACGAAAACCATACATCTCGTGAGGTATTAGTCCAACATGCTGGTGGACCATAAGAGGAACCGACAGCACCAAAGTTGTTGTAGCGTTGATCTATCGAACAGTCGTTGTTCAAGTTGGGTAGGTCCAAAGGAGTATCACAGTCATCACCCGGTTGTGGGGTTACATCCACTACACAAGTCGTAAAGTTTCCATTTCCATTGCTCCCATAAATGCGGTAGTAATAGGTTCCTGCTGGTAAAACACCCACGTTAAGAACCTCCGTTCCATTTACTGTTGTGGCGTTGATACAGTCGATATAACTGGTGGAAGCGCACGAAGAATAAACTTCTAGAATGGGATCAAAAACAGCTGTACCTGCTCCGTTTCCAGTTACGTTAATTTCATATTCTGCAATTCCATCTGCGGTAAAGGAATACCAAACGTCATTGGCAGTTAAACCTGTTCCACAAGTTCCCGCTGGGAAAGATTCTGTAGCCGAGATTGTTGTTCCACCTGTATTGCTACAGAACGAAGAAGGTGTCATAACGATTGCATTGGCGCAGTTGTCATTGGCTGGTGGTGGAGGTGTAGCAGCGGTTACCATAACGGTATAATCCTCTGTATCGCCTCGGTTTTCAGTTGTACAAGGGCCCGGCACGGTGTTTTGTGCCATTCGAACACGCATTCTTGTAGGACCTGTAAGAGCTGTAAGGGGTGGAGTAACCGTGAAAACAAAGGTGCTTGTTCCTTGTAAGTTAGTGGTGATTTGTTCCGTGGCATCAAAGGTACCATTCTGGTTCCAATCGATGAACACAACAGCCACGTAGTTGGTCAAAATATCACTTTTTGTAATGGTACCACTCACTGATGTTCCTGGAGCAATATAGGCTACTTCTGAGGTGTAATCATCGTAGTCTACACCACAATCGGAAGTATAGTTAATGGTGGATAAATTGACATTGGTTACATATTCGAAATTACAATCTGTATTGATGGCTGTACAATACGTTTGACCATAAAGACTCGGTGTAAGTCCGAGTACAAGAGCAATTATGGAATAAAATCGAAGTAAATGTTTTTTCAGTATCATGTCTCTTTCAGTTCGTGTTCGCAAAAATAACGGTCAACTTTCGGATCGGGTTGTCTTTTATTTAAGCTTTTTTTAAGAAAATTTCCACTTTTTGTTAAAAATGGTTTCTTCAAAGTCTCTCGAACTTAGGATTTCATTGGCCTTGCTTTAAACTTCTTGATAGGTCAATAAAAAAGGTGGAGTTTCCTCCACCTTTGCATATTTAACCTTGTCTTAATCTTATCGGATCACATTGACCAAGCCAGATACTTCCACTTTGTCGTCATCTTCCTTGCGTTTGAATCTGAATACATAAGTGTAAACTCCATCTTGAACCAATTGGTTTTGGTAAGTTCCATCCCATCCAATAGAATGATCGTGAGTTTCGTAAATCAGTTCTCCCCATCTGTTGTAAATCAACATGACAAAGTCTTTCGGGTCAAACCCTGAAACGAACACTGGAGAGAATGTTTGGTTGAACTTATCTCCATCCGGAGTAAAGGTATTCGGAACATAGTAAATCAATTCTTCTTTGATGAAGAGTTGCTTGGTAATGGTATCAGCACAGTTTCCGAAGTTGTTGGCAACCAAGGTCACATCTACTGTTCCATAGAAAGTTCCAAAATCGAAAGTCGGATTTTCTTCAAATGATCCACCGAAGGTTCCGAAAGTCCAACTGAAGTCATCCGCGTGCTGGGAATTGTTCAAGAAGCTTACGATTGGAGCCATGCTCGAAATTTCAGAAGGATTCCAATCGAAGTCTGCAACAGCGTTGTTCAGCGCTTCCACGATATCTGTGAATACTTCTGTATTCGAACATCCATCTGCCGAAGTGGAAGTAACCGTTACGGTGTACAAGCCAGGCTGCAAGTAGGTCGTGTAAGCTGTATCGAGAGAAGTAGAAGTCATTCCGTTGCCGAAATCCCAGCTTAAAGAAGTACTACTTGGAGTGGTCGCATCTACAAATCCAGTGCTAAATGGAGCACAACCATATGGTTCAAGTGGGTAAATGTCTACAACAGGTACTGGGTTCACCACGATTGTTGCCGTTGATGGAGTTTGACATTCGCCAGCTCCTGGAGTCCAATTAATGGTATTGTTTCCAACTGTTGCAACACTAGGATCAAATAAACCGGTAGACGCATTGGTGATTCCCGAACCAGACCATGTTCCTCCAGGGAAATTCACCTGTAGGTTAACTGGTGCGTCGTTTCCACAATATGGCCCTGCAGGAGTAATGGCACTTGTGTCTGGGATAATGATAGTAACGGTTGTGAAATCAATAGCCGTACATCCGTTGATGGAAACCGTCAACTGATAAATACCTGAATCAGCTGGCGTTGAGTTCGGGTTGGTCGCATTCTGCGTGTTGGCATAGAATCCGTTCGGGCCATACCATTCAAAGTCAGTGGCCGAATTGGAATTTCCAAATAACTCAATATCCGAACCAGCACAGTAAGGTCCACCGTTGGTAGCCGATGCTGTTGGAGTAGGAGTAACGTCCACATCCACCGTGTCTTGTGTCGCACATCCAAATTGACTCACATTGGCAATGTACTGCGTTGAGGTATTTGGAGAAACAAATATGGTATCGCCAGTCAATCCACTTGGAGACCAAGTAATGGTTGATGGATCAGCGTTGGTTGAAGCAGTCAACATAGCCAATTCACCTTCACAAATTGTATCGCCAACCAAGGTAAGAGTAGGGTGATAGTTCACTTGAACTTTACCTGAGTCAGTGGCCAAACATCCGTTCAAATTGTATACAACTGTATAAATCGTAGTTGTGTTTGGTGAAACTGTGATACTCGCTGTGGTTTGATTATTTGCTGGTGGAGATACCCATGAATAAGTTCCTCCGTTCAAGGAAGGAAGTGCGGTAAGAGTTGCACTACTTCCATTACAAATGGCAATCGAATCAGGAGTTACAGAAACGGTAGGAACTGGGTTTACCGTAACATTACCAGTGGTGTCTGAAGTACAGCCGTTAATGGTGTAAACCACTGTGTACGTTGTACTGTTGGCTGGTGTAACGTTGATCGTTTGAGTTGTTTGTCCACCTGGCGTCCAAAGGAAGCTACCTCCAGTTGTAGCCGGAGTTGCTGTAAGAACAGCTGTAGATCCTTCACAAATCGTGGTATCGTTAACAACTATTGGTGAAGAGTAATTGACAGTAACTGTTGAACTATCCGTTGCCGAACAACCGTCTACTGCGTAAGTTACAGTGTAAATGGTTGTATCAGAAGGTGAAACAGTGATGGTATTCACGTTACCAAAGGCTCCAGGCGTCCAAGAGTATACACCGCCGCTAATCGTTGATGCAGCTGTAAGTGTTGCAGAATCACCTTCACAAATGGTTGCGTCATTAACAGAGATGGCTGGAGTAGGTCTTACGAATATTTCTCCTGAACTTGTATCGCTACATCCATTCACCGTGTATATTACTGTGTAAGTGGTGGTGCTAGATGGGCTATCGGTCAAGGTGTCGTTGTCAGGGTGCGTACCTGGTGACCATGAATAAGATCCTCCAGTTATGTCTACCGTTGCTACCAAGTTTCCTTGTTCAGCCACACATATCGAGTCGTTTGAAACGGTAACCGTTGGCAAGGAATAAACTTGAACAGTACCTGTTGCGTCTACCGAACAAGTCCCTAAGACGTAGTTTACATCATAATTGGACGTGGTGATTGGCGAAACTGTAATAGATTGCGTTGTTTCACCACCTGGAGTCCAAGTAAATGAACCACCAGTTAAATCTACATTGGCCATCAAAACAGCTGTTTCTCCTTCACAAATTGTATCTGGAGTAACGGTTAACACTGGCAATTGATCCACATTTACCACACCAGAGTCGATAGCGCTACATCCGTTCAAGGTGTAGGTTACAAAATATTGGGTTGTGGTAGTCGGGTAAACGATGATGCTATCCGCTGTTTCGTTGTTAGCAGGAGGCGTTTGCCAAGCATAAGTTCCACCTGGTGCCGACGGTGTAGCATAAAGTACAGCTGAATCACCAATACAAATCGTTGTTCCTGAAGTTACATCTACCGTAGGTACTGCGTTCACAGTAACATTACCCGATGCCGTTGCCGAACATCCGCCAATTGTGTATTCTACCGTGTAGGTCGAATTTGATATTGGTGAAACACTAATTGTTTGCGTTGTTTCTCCACCTGGCGACCACAAATAGGTTCCACCTCCTGAAGATGGAGTTGCAGTTAATGTTCCTGTTTCTCCCTCACAAATAGTCGTGTCGTTAATTGACACGGTTGGAGGAGGAACTACGGTTACGGTAGCCGTGGTTGTTGCTGTACATCCATTCAATGTGTATGAAAGGTTGTAAACAGTTGTAGCTGCCGGTGAAACAGTTATGTTAGCTGTATCTCCAAATGTTCCTGGCGACCAAGTGAAGACTCCTCCAGGGTTACTGGTGGTTGCCATCAATACAATTGAGTCACCTCCACAAATGGTTCCAGAGTTTACACTCAAGGAAGGGGAAGGGTTTACCTCTACATCTCCGGTAGCGGAACTAGTACATCCATTCAAAGTGTAATCTACTGAATACGTTGTCGTTGAGTTTGGAGCAACTTGAATGGTATCGTTATCAGGGTGGGTTCCAGGAGACCATAGGAAGCTTCCTCCAGCAAGGTCTACTTGTGCGACAAGTGTGGCTGTTTCTCCATCACAGATCGTGTCGTTAATAACCGTTACTGTTGGAACTGGGTTTACTGTTACATCGCCGGTAGCTACATCCGAACAACCATTCAAAGTATAAGTTACCGAATAGTTGGTAGTTGTAGCCGGAGATACAGTGATCGATGGAGTTGTTTCTCCTCCAGGTGACCACAAATAGGTTCCTCCTGCTAAGTCTACATTGGCCGTTAAGGTTGCCGTTTCTCCTTCACAGATGGTTTGCGGTACAAATCCAACAGATGGAGTAGGGTTAACCGTTACGGTTGTCGTATCTCGAGCAACACATCCATTAAGGGTGTACTCTAAAGCATAATTCGTAGTTGCCGTAGGTGCAGCAACGAAGGATGAGGTTGTATTACCACTTGGTGACCACAAATAAGAACCTCCAGCAGGAGAAGCAGTCGCGTAAATGGTAGCACTTGAACCATTACAAATGGTCGTGTCGTTTGCTGTTACAGTTGGAACTGGGTTAACAACCAAGTTGATGTTGTCTGTACCTGAACATCCATTCAAGGTGTACGTAACATCGTAGTTGATTGTACCAGCTGCAGCAGGAGTTACGGTAATAGATTGAGTGGTTTGTCCACCGCCCCATAAGTAACTTCCCCCAACCTGACTTGGCGTAGCTACAATCGTTGCTGTTTCTCCCAAACAAATTGGGTTGTTGCCACTTACAGATAGAGCAACTGTTGGGTTTGGTTGTACTGTTACTGTAGCCGACCCGTTGGTAGAACCAACACAGTTCGTTGCATCCTCAACGGATACCAAGGTATAAGTTCCCGCAGCCGTTACTGAGAAGGTGTAAGGAGTTGAAATATTGCTCAACATCGTGGTTGTAGATCCGTCTGAATATTCCACATCCCAAGGTCCAGTTCCAATCATGTCGATGGTAATATTGGCCGTTCCACCTGCACAGATTGTTCCTCCTCCTGAAATAGTTGCCGAAGCAACACAACCACAGGCTTGGTTACCTGCAATGGTTTGCGTGTTACAGCCATTTCCATCTGTTAAGGTGAAACTGTAGTTCGGAGTTCCGATTGCAATAGGGTTACTGGTAAAGATGTAAGGCGCAGACCCAGAAATGGTTCCTCCGTTCATACCTGTAACATTGTAAGAAGATGGATCACCACCAGTAATTTCAAAGGTAATGGTGTAGTTGCCCACTCCATCACACGTTCCTGTTACGTTGGTGTAGTTTACATTGGTGTTCACATTTACCGTTGCGGATCCACTTACGGTTCCAGTACAGTTCGGGTTAGAGACTGACACTAGGGTATAAGTTCCAGCATTTCCAGTGGTTAAGGTGTACGGGTTCGCTGTAATACCAGAGATTGTTTGATTGGATGAACCGTCGTTGTATACAATGGTATAAGGACCAGCACCGTTGAAGTTAACGGTTAGGGTTGTGGTTTGACCTTGACAAATAGTTCCACCTCCGCTAATGGCTGCTGTAAGAGCCGGAGCAACGTTAACCGTATTGGTTGCAGAATTCAAACATCCATTAGCTGTGTAATTCACAGAATAGTTCGTGGATGTAGCAGGTGAAACTGTAATGGATGGAGTTGTTTGTCCACCAGGCCCCCACAAATAGGTACCTCCTGGAGGAGTAACCGTTGGGGTTAATGTGGTAGAGCTACCATTACAAACA
>JAOASF010000143.1 GCA_025210175.1 Crocinitomicaceae bacterium
CAGGGGGTCGCGGGTTCGAGTCCCGTCCAGACCGCAGCTAAGTTAAAAGTGCAAAGCCTTCTCTTTTAGGAAGGCTTTTTTATGCATTGAAATTTCTTTATGTCCAACCAAATAAACACCGTACTTTTGCGGCCGAATGAAGCGCATTAACGAATACAAGAAACTGTTCGAGATCGAGAAGGAAATCTCTCTTACAGAATTAAAATCAACTTACCGGAAATTAGTTAAACAATGGCATCCTGATAAGTACCAAGACGGAGACCCAATGAAAGATGAAGCCGAACTAATGGGCCAAAAGGTAGTTGATGGGTATCATTTCTTGGTGAGTATCGCTCCTGAAACCAAAGAAGCCAACCAGGAAGAATACAACGAAACCATTCAAAACTGTGGTATCGCAGACTTCAATCACAAAGGACTTTTGTTGACCATTACTTTCACGGATGGTTCACGTTACGAATATTTTGGAGTCAATGATGGGTTGTTTCGAAAACTAATCAATTCAGACAAACAGGTTCGATTTGCTAAAAGGTTTATTTACAACAGTTTCCTTTACAGAAAAGCGCAAAAAGCCGCAGTTGAAGCTTAAACAGTAAAAACATTAAATTGAGGCCTCCTTTGCGAGGCTTTTTTTGTATCCTTTTATAACCTTTTAACAGTTTGCCACACTAAAGTGATAGTATTACTATTAATTTTGTTTGCAAAACGGACAAAATGGATAATCTAACTGGCAAGCTTACAGTCAACATTAATCCGAGTATATATCTCAAGGACCCTACTTCCAGTGATTTAGGTAAAAAGATAATACGTAAAAGTATCGACTTAATCGACGAATTGGGCTTTGAGCAATTTACCTTTAAGAAGTTGGCCAAGGCAATCCATTCCACAGAGGCCTCCGTTTACCGTTATTTTCAAAACAAGCAGCAAGTATTGGCTTACCTTACCTCTTGGTATTGGGGCTGGCAGGAATATCGTTTGATGTTGGCACTTTTGAACGTTGAAGATCCACACGAACGCCTTTGCAGAGCCATACGAATTGTTACTGAAGAAATAGAAGAAGACAGTCGTTTTTTACAGGTAAACGAAGTAAAATTGAATCGAATCGTTCGAACGGAATCAGGTAAAACCTATTTCCAAAAGAACATTGATGAAACCAACAAGCAAGGTGTGTTTACCAATTACAAGGATTTGGTGCACAGCATCGCCACAATTATTACCGAGATTAAACCGAACTATAAATATCCCCACATGTTAATGTCCACAGTAATCGAAGGGGTTCACCATCAACGCTATTTTGCTGAGCATTTGCCTCGATTAACAGATGTCATTGAAGGTGAAGATGCCGTTTTCGAGTTTTGCATGGACATGATATTGAAAACCATAGAATAAATGAGCACAGAAGCACTATATACAAGACCTCTCCAACGATTTTGGAGTTTATTGAAACCAGATAGAAAGGAGATTAGAAACGTATATGTTTATGCGGTATTCAACGGTTTGATCAACCTCTCCTTACCAATTGGAATTCAATCTATTATCAATATTATTCAGGGTGGACAGGTCAATACTACATGGACGGTATTGGTTTTTTTCGTGATCCTGGGTATTGCCATGAGTGGGGTTATGCAAATTAATCAACTTCGCATCACAGAGAATCTCCAACAAAAAATCTTCATTCGGGCCGCTTTTGAGTTTGCTTATCGAATTCCACGTATCAAGATGGAGGAACTAAAGGATCATTATCCTCCTGAGTTGATGAACCGATTTTTTGATGTTGTTTCGGTTCAAAAGGGCCTATCTAAGATTGTGATCGACTTTTCAACTGCCTCCATTCAAGTACTATTTGGTTTGATTTTGCTTTCCTTGTATCACCCATTTTTCATCATTTTTTCATTGATTTTGGTGGTGATGACCTACATCATCTTTAAGTTAACAGCCAATCGCGGATTGCGAACGAGTTTGAAAGAATCGAAACACAAGTACAAGATTGCCCATAGTTTGGAGGAGCAAGCACGCACCTTCATTACCTTCAAGTTGGCGGGTAAAACCGATTTGCCGATTGAACAAATTGATCACACTTCAGACAAGTACATTTCAGCCCGAGAAGGTCACTTTAAGGTATTGGTGAACCAATACACCTTGATGATTGCTTTCAAGGTTTTGGTGGCCATGGGCTTATTGATAATCGGAAGTATTTTGGTGATGGAACAACAGATGAACATTGGACAGTTCGTCGCTGCCGAAATCATCATCATCTTGATTATGAACTCAGTAGAAAAATTGGTTTTGAGTTTAGAAACCATTTATGATGTATTGACCTCCTTGGAAAAAATTGGACAAGTGACTGATTTGGAACTCGAAGATCAGGATGGGATGGAAATCGTTCAGAAAGAAGACAATGGAATGTCAGTAGAAATGAAGGACGTTACCTTTACCTACCCAGGAAGCATCAATCCGGTGGTTGAAAACGTGTCCTTCCGTATTGAGAAAGGTCAGAAATTACTCATTACAGGAAAAAATAACTCAGGAAAATCTACCCTACTGTACTTGCTTGCCGGAATCTACAAATTGAAACAAGGAAGCATATCGTACAACGACATTCCAATTGGCAATTACAATCCAGAATCTTTGCGTTCGTTTATTGGCGATTGTTTGATGGAAGAAATGCTTTTTGAAGGATCTATTTTGGACAACATTGCCATGGGACGTGAAAGAGCCACCTTTGAAAATGTTCAATGGGCCATAAAAAACTTGGGATTGTCCGACTTTATAAAATCATTGCCAGAAGGATACAACACGGTTATTCACCCACAAGGACAGCAATTTTCTCAAGGAGTTATCGATAAACTAATCCTTGCGCGATGCATAGCCGACAGACCGCATGTTCTCCTGATTAAAGATGCTTTCCGACTTTTTGAAAAAGAAGAACGAATCAAAATTTTGAATTTCTTGTCAGACAAAAAACACGGATGGACGTTGATCATCGCATCTGCCAATCCCGAACTTGAATTTCAACCAGATCAAATTGTTGATTTAACGAATTAATAGAAATGCTCAATATTTCGAATACAGATATCAGTAAAAACATCGACAAGAGTAAGTACCATACTTTACCTCGAGTTGAAGAAAAAAAATCGAATAAGGTTTTGCGTCGTTTGATTACTGGATCCCTGATTTTTATGTTTCTGATTGGTTTTCTTCCGTGGACACAGAACATTCGATCAAACGGTACCGTGAGCACGCTTCGTCCAGAACAACGGCCAACCACCATCCATTCCATCATTGCCGGTAGAATCGAGTTTTGGTATGTGCAAGAAGGTGATATGGTTAAAAAGGGCGATACGATTGCAAAAATTTCTGAAATCAAGGATGCCTATTTCGACGACCAATTGTTACCTCGAACCAAACAACAACTCCTTTTGAAAGAGCAAACGGTTCGGTCATACGAAGACAAGGTTACAGCCCAAGAACAACAGCTCAACGCCTTGAGTAGTCAACTTGGACTACAAACGGAGCAAGCCAAAATAAAATTGGCACAGGCAGAATTGAAAGTTCAAAATGACAGCATTGCCTACCAAGCCGCTTTGGTTAGCTACCTTACCGCAGAGAAACAATTCAACCGAATTGACTCCTTGTACAAAGCTGGATTGAAATCGCTTATTGACTTGGAAGGAAGAAACTTAAAGTTACAAGAAGCCAAGGCATACGAGGTAGAAGCTAAAAACAAATGGCTCAATTCACGATCCGAATTGATTAATTTGAAGTTGGATATTTCGAATATCAAAACCAAGTTTCGCAACGATATCGCGAAGATTGAATCTGATAAATTCAGCACACTTTCGAACAAGTACGACGCTGAGTCAATGGTCAACAAATTGAAGAATCAGTACACCAACTACGAGGTAAGATCTGGTTTGTATTTCATTACTGCACCTCAGGATGGGTACATTACAAAAACCTTCATCACTGGTATCGGACAAACACTCAAAGAAGGAGATGCAATTTTGAGCATCATGCCGAATAATTATGAATTGGCCGTATCGATTTACGTCGACCCAATCGATTTACCCCTACTTTCTGTCGGACAACACGTGCGCATTCAGTTCGATGGTTGGCCAGCCATTGTTTTCTCAGGTTGGCCCAATGTCAGCTACGGTACTTACGGAGGTACGATTTATGCCATTGATCAAAACATAAGTATTGGCGGGAAGTACCGAATTTTGGTAGAACCAGACGAAAAAGACCATAAATGGCCGAAAGCGCTGCGCTTCGGAAGTGGAACCAAGGCCATGATTTTGTTGAATGACGTACCCATCTGGTATGAATTATGGCGAAACGTAAATGGCTTTCCTCCTGACTTTTACCAACACACAGATGCTCAGTCCAGTGAAAAAACTAGCAAGAAATAAAATGAAAGGTCGCTTATTATTTCTTTTTCTCGCTGCCATTTCGCCATTGTTGGGACAACAAGAAGGTGCAATTCTTTCGTACGATGACTTCATGACCATTGTACGTGAACACCATCCCATTGCCCGACAAAGTGAATTGCAAGGCGATAGAGGGAAGGCCAATCTTACACAGGCGCGAGGAGGTTTTGACCCCAAGTTTGAAGGAAGTGTCAATCAGAAATATTTCAAAGACATACAGTATTACTCCTACATGCAAGGGAAGGTAAAAGTCCCTACCTGGTTCGGAATAACAGCCCAAGCCGGCTATGAATTAAATACGGGTGAATACCTCAACCCTTCGGCAAGGGTGCCCGATGACGGGCTGTGGTATGCTGGTGTGAATGTTTCCCTGCTCAACGGACTTCTTCTCGATCAAAGAAGGGCTGAATTGAAAAAGGCAAAAATCTATCTAGAGAGTGCCGAAATTGAACAACGATTTTTGTTGAATCAACTGCTTTTTGATGCGAGTGCTGCCTATTGGGATTGGTTCAAGGCCTATGCGAAGGTGCAAATTTATAAGGAAGCTGTTGACAATGCCCAAGTTCGATTTGAAGGAGTGAAACGCAGTGCTTATTTAGGAGACCGACCGTTTATTGACACTCTCGAATCTGGAATACCACTTCAGAATAGAAAGATTGGCTTGGTGGAAGAGGAACTCAACCTAAAAAACAAGTCTCAATACTTGGAAGTTTTCCTATGGAAAGAAGGATTTGTTCCATTGGAATTGGATAGTTTAACAAGACCATCCGAGCGTCGAAACCTTGGAGCTGCTTTGATGGATTTACAAGTGTACGACCAGCTCGACTCGCTCATTAGCTTCCACCCTGCTCTAATGTATGGTCAAAATAAAATCGACATGAAATCGGTGGACCTGAAATTGAAGCGCCAAGGGATACTTCCCAATGTTGACATGAAATACAACTTGCTCAGTGAACCCTTAGGTTTGGACCAATTGAACCAGGTGAGCTCCAGCAATTACAATTGGGGATTGACGGTGAATTACCCTCTTTTTACCCGAAAGGAAAGAGGTAGCATCCAATTGACTCAAATCCAGTTAGAACAAGACCAGATGGACTTGCTGACCAAGAGAGAATTGGTGGAATACAAAGTAAAGATGGCCATCAACAGTTATCAAACGAGTAATTTGCAAATTGACCAATACCAGCAAGTTACGAACGACTATGAGCGCTTGCTTGATGCTGAGAAACAACTATTCAGTATTGGAGAAAGTTCATTATTCATGATCAACTCAAGGGAAAAAGCCTTTATTGATGCTCAATTGAAATTGGTGGATTATCAATTTGAAAACCAACTCTCCAAGCAGCGGGTGTATTACGAATTGGTGACGATACCGTAGGATTTGTGGGGGATTTGTGGAGTTGAGATGGGGCAACTAGAGGTAAAATTGATGGTTATGCGCTACTTTACCACTAACGGATACTGGAAAGGTAAATTCGGGTTTGTCGATCATTTGAGGAACGATTTTCCAAGCTAAATCGGCAGCTTAGATCGGTTATGCGCAACTTTACCACTAACGGATTCTGGAAGGGTTAAACTCAGGTTTTTTCAATGATTTGAACAATCAACGCCCCTGCTAAAAGGCATCTTGGAATGGTTGTGCGCTACCTTACCACTATAACAGAAAAACAAAAATCAAGCCGACACTTTACAACTCCTTTAACTTAACGTCCAAACTCAAAACTTTACTGGTTGATCGCAACCGTACCACAAAAAAAACGGTCGCCTTTGAACCCTAAATCCATCCACCGCTTCGAAATTTCAACACCCTACTACTCCATCATTTTAGTTCCTCCTTTCTAACAAAAATCAACACAAAGGACCTGTATTCTGCATTAGCCCATTCCATGGCCAAATGTTAAAAGATTCATTTTCAAAATCTAAAGTGAACCAACTCTCGTTGCTATGTTGTCTGTCTTAACCACAGTCACACAACTATGAAACGGATTATTAAAAAAATTCTCCTTTGGGGATCTGGTATTTTTCTTCTTTTGGTTGTCGTTCTATTCGTTCATATCTGGATGGTAACTGGCAACAAAAAACAAGATCAACGAAAAAGGCAATTGGCCAGAATTGATATTCTCCAGCCCGTAGATTCATTGCAAGTTAGCACTTTGAGAAACTGCATTTCCGCACAAGAAGGCGTACGAACCACCTTGTACACGGCCAATGAAAATGCACTTATTTACGAGTTTGACCCCACCAATCAATCATCCGACAAGGTTTTGGAAAAAGCAAGTTCAGAAACGGGACTAGCATTGAAAAAATTTATGATTTCCAAGGAGCAATCCATGGAAGGTTGTCCAGTAATGGATAAAAGCTCCTTCTCTTACCGTTTGGGTAAGTTTTTCGAAAACGTCATCAATTAACTAGTTACTAACACAAAAGCGATACAATGAAAAAGTACATGCTGATTTTACCCGCCTTCGTCCTTGGACTGGGCTTAACCGTTACCTCTTGTAAAAAAGACGTAACTGAAGCTTCTACAGCCTCGGCTGGATTGGCTAACAATTCTTACAACCTTTACAATCGTTTGGGTGGGAAAACCATGGTCAATGACCCCGCAGGTGGAATGATCGAACAAGGTCGATTAACACTACGCAGTGTAGTTGACAGTACGATATTCATCATTGCCGGAGATGGTGATTTTTTACAAGAGTTCTTCCCTGTGTTGGTGTCTGAGTTGGGATCCAACAATACATCTGGTTTGGAAGCTTTGTCTGAAAACTTGACCGACTTCTTTTGTGCAGCAACCGGTTCAAACAATCCGAACTATGCCTACACAGGTCTGGATATGGCATCGGCTCACGATCCTTCGAAGAACTCTCGTATGGGTGCTTTGGCTGATGATGCGGATTACACAAAATTCGTAGGTTACGTAGTTCAAGGTGCTGGACAAAACGGTGTCCCAGCATCCGATCCACTGGTAGCCGATCTTGGAAAATTATTAGAATCACTTCGAACAACTATTGTTCAGAAATAAAAGACACTGAATTATGAAGAATATATTTTTAATTATGGCAATCGCGGCTTTCGGATTAGTCGCTTGTTCAAAAGAGAAAAAAGTCAACAAAAGATTGGATGGATCTTGGACTCTTGTTTCTGAAAATGATAAGGAGATCTCAGATGAATCAACAACCATCTTGAATTTCATGCGTGATAAAAAAGAAGGAACTGGAACAAAAGTTTACACAACTAGCGATGGAATTTCATCTACAACAGAATTCACATATACATTGGATAACAATGTTTTGACTGTGGGATCAGATATGTACACGGTAGATGAATACACGAAAGAAGAATTGGTACTAAGCAGTACGAATGGAACTTTCGCATTGACACAAAAGTTTACAAGAAACTAATTTTTGGTTTTTGATTTCGATAGGCAGCACGGGATAACCGTGCTGCCTTTGTTCTTTACAAAAAACCTCCTTCAAATTAGCAAAGGAGGTTCACAAAGGTCCTGAAGTCAACAATTCAAGGAAAATTTATTTCGAGGATTAATGCTTCGCCGACTTCAATACCAATTCATTCAAGATGATGTAAACACCCATAACCAAAACGAACCATCCGAAACCTTTTTTCAATTTGTTTCCATCAATTTTTCGTGAAAGGACATTCCCTAAAAAAATACCTCCAATAGCCAAAGCAGTAACGATTCCCAACAATTTCCAATCCATATTGGCACCATTTTGTGAGACATCACCAATGAAACCAATCAATGATTTAGCCGCGATAATCAAAAGAGAGGTTCCAACCGCCTTTTTCATTGGCAACTTGCTCAACATAACCAAGGCTGGTATAATCAAGAATCCACCACCAGCTCCAACTAATCCTGTAAGCACACCTACGACCACACCTTCCAATAGAATCATTGGGTAGTTGAATTTTTGCTTGTCGGAATCACCCGTTTGTTGTTTTCTTTTATCACGAATCATCGAAACGGAAGCTGCTACCATTAAAACAGCAAACAAAATCATCATCATTAAAGACTTCGTGAAAACGGTATCTCTAATGCTGAACAACTCATCCGGAATGGAAGGCACGATGATTTTTCGCGTAACAAATACGGCGGCTATGGCCGGAATACCGAAAACAATCGCCGTTTTCACACTTATCATTCCTTCCTTGTACTTTGGGTAAGCACCCACCAAGGCACTCAATCCTACGATGAACAAAGAATAAGCAGTTGCCATCAAAGGGTCAACACCAAAAAGGTATACCAAAACCGGAACTGTTAAAATGGACCCTCCTCCACCGATTAGTCCGAGTGAAACCCCAATCATAATGGAGGCTATGAAACCAATAACAATCATAAAATTTTATGTTTTACATAGAAAGTCAAAAATCGCAATTCATCTGAAGCTTTCTTCCTTAATCTAAATCATTCGACCGATCTAATTGGAATCCCAAAGACGTAGCTTTCCATCCAATTTTATTAAAGGAATGCATTGTAGACCAGAATTTCTCTTTTACCCTAAGAAACATTTTATCCAATTCTAAAAAGAATATTTTTCAAAATTCGGACTAACTCCTACCAAGGGTCAACGCTTCAACCTCATTTCAACTAACCAATTAAGAACTTAATGGCTTGTCGCTGCCTGCATCCATATGTTTGGTTCTCATTTTTCAACCAAATTACTCAAGAACAAAATTAGAGGGTTATTTCCCAAAAACGGTATCAATTGTTACATGTAATTTTTAACAAGAATGTTGTCGCCTGTTTAATTCATAACCCATATATAGCAACAGTTTCAGTTATCAGTACATCATAAATATACTATGCGCGCATTTATTTATAAACATTCTAATATTCTGATAATGAATAAAAAAATTTGTCTCATTTTATATCATTTGTTAACTTTGTACTGGTTATTAGCACTAAAGCTTACACATCGACTATATCTCCTTCTTTCCCACCGATTGGTTGAATGTTAATTTTAGTTTGGTATGAAGAATTTTGTGAATGTTAGGATTTTCTCAAAGATGATTTTTTTGGCCTTTGGGTCAGCAAAGCTAGTGAGTGTGCACTGATTCATTTCTGCATTTAGTTTAGTTCGTTCAGGCAATTCTTGTCATTGGACCATTCCACGCATTAAAATTTTGAAATGAAAAAGCACATTATTACACTGTTACTATTATTGCTATTGGGGGTAACAACCTCTTATGGTCAAGTGCTTCACAACTCTACTTGTGGGGCAACAAGTTCATCTTTCACCTTAGATTGGTCTTCTGTTTCTTATACGCCCGGAAGTTTATCTCAGACTTTCAATAACGTACAAGGTTCAGGCTATTCCGTTTCGGTGAACGTTTCTGGTCAAACTGGTACACTTACTTCAGAAAATGGAGTTTCTACTCCAGGGGTAACCACTTCCTTAAGTGGTGGAACCGACGCCTTACACATTTCTTCTACAGGAATGGACTCTATTCAAGAAATTAATGTTACTCTTTCATTTTCTCCAGCCCTAGCAGGAGACATTGCTTTCGATTTGTACAACATAATCGAATCAGCATCTGGAGCAGGGCAGCAAATAGAATTAGTCGCATACACTGCCAGTGGTTATGCGGTAATCCCAAATTTGACTGACAATGGTTCCCCATCATGGGAATTAGAAGGTCCTGGGGTTGTGGCCGGTAATGCCTCCAGTACGGCAGGACCCAACGATCAAGTGGGGGTCAATTTCAAAAGTATTTCAGACATCTCTTCACTCGTAATCTCTTTAAAAAGATGTACCTCTTGTTCCAATAGTCCCAATACAGAATTTGCCCTAGGGGACATTACTTTTTGTTTATCCCCAGATACCGACCAAGATGGTGTTGCTGACTGGGAAGATCTAGACGACGATAACGACGGTATTCCGGATGAAATTGAAAAATGTCCTTCGTCTACTCGTTCAACAGCAGAATGGGACGACATGCCTTTCACAAACGGCTCAACTACAAACAGTTATACCCTTCCAGATGGAACCGGAATGACGCTGAATGTATCCTCCAATGGAGCATCAATCGTTACGGCGGAAACCAACACCCAATTGAGTGG
>JAOASF010000018.1 GCA_025210175.1 Crocinitomicaceae bacterium
ACCCTATGTCTTTGCTGGGGCGCATATTTATGAGGTACTCACCAAGTTTTCAGAGCACAAAACAACCGTCCTACCCATTTTAGATCTGCAAGAAAAATACTTGGGATGTACGGATGTGCACCACTTGATGCAGGTTATTGCCAATACAGGAAGCATCAAGGAAAACGGGGGTATTTTGGTACTTGAAGTGAACGCGATCGATTATTCCATGGCCCAAATAGCGCAAATTGTGGAAGCCAACGGAGCGAAGATTTTGAGTTCCTACATACTATCCTCTCCTGACACAACCAAAATAGAGGTTACACTGAAGATTAATCAAATCGAACTGGACCGCATCCTTCGTACCTTCGAACGCTACGATTACATCATCAAAGCTTCTTACCAAAAAGGTTTGTACGAAGAAGATTTACAATTCCGTTTCGATGCATTGATGAATTATTTGAAATTCTAAAGATGAACATTGCTCTTCACGCACGTCGTATCAATAAGCAAAACGCCATTCATTTTGTCGAATTACTCACCATTATTCGTGAGTTGGGTTGGACAGCCGTTTTACAGCAAGACTTAAAGGAACAACTAGTCCGAAAAATTGGCATTGCTGGCGATTTACCTTCTTTCAACCATTTCAACGATTTCAAGTCGGGAATAGACTTGGCCATTAGTTTTGGTGGTGACGGAACCTTCATTGAAACGGTGAAATATATCCGCAATTCCAACGTGCCGATTTTGGGTATCAACTCGGGTCGACTCGGTTTTTTGTCGAATATTTCTTACGATCAAATGCTTCAAACCTTGGAAGCGGTTAAAAAAGAAGAATATGTCTTTCAGAACCGATCCTTGCTTCGCTTGGAGATGGAAGACAATCAATACGGCGAAAACAGTTACGCCCTCAATGAGATAACCCTGCACAAAAAGGATACTGCATCCATGATTACGGTTCATGCCTCCTTGGGAGATTTGTATTTGAACTCCTATTGGGCAGATGGTCTCATTGTCTCCACTCCTACAGGGTCTACTGCATACAACCTGAGTTGTGGAGGTCCGATCGTAACTCCAGGATGTCAAGTTCACCTCCTTACGCCTATTGCTCCGCACAATTTGAACGTGAGACCCATCGCCGTTCCAGATCATTTTCCAATTGAGTTAAGCATTGAAGGACGTGAACGCAGATACCTCATCGCACTCGATGGACAGTCGAAAAGTATTCGTTCAGGTGAACAGATTCGCATACACAAGGCGGATTTTATGATTAAGGTGGTTAAATTTGAAGACAACAATTTCCTCGACACCATTCGAAACAAGATGATGTGGGGAATAGACAAAAGAAATTAGGAACGATTTTCGTTAAGAATACATCAAAAAATAAATGCATAAAATGAATATTAGATCTTTATTAATCCTTCTGATGGTGGGCGTTACTTTTGCTGCTGCTGCCAAAGGAAAAAAACCGAAATACAAGCTAGAGCCCGGAATTTATGCCGAAATCCAAACTGAAAAAGGGAATATTTTGATCCAATTGGAATACAAGAAAACTCCGATGACAGTTGCCAACTTCGTTGGTTTGGCCGAAGGAAAATTCGTGGTCTTTGATTCAATTGAACAAAAGGAACCATTCTACAACGGATTGAAATTTCACCGTGTAATCAAAGATTTTATGATTCAAGGTGGAGATCCAAGTGGCAATGGGTCAGGAGGTCCAGCCTATCGCTTTTACGATGAAATTCATCCTGATTTAACGCATAGCGGACCTGGAATCCTTTCCATGGCCAACGCTGGTCCTGCTACCAATGGTTCTCAATTTTTTATCACCCACAAAGCTACTCCACATCTAGCCGGTAGACATACGGTATTTGGCCATGTGCTTTACGGACAGGAAGTGGTTGATTCCATTGCCCAAAATGATGTAATGACACGCATCCGCATCATTCGAAAAGGTAGAGAAGCTCGCAAATGGAACGCTACAGAGGAGTTCAAAAAAGCCTATGAAGCCATTCGCATTGTGGAAGAAGAAAAGGAAAAACAACGCAAAAAGGAAGAAGCTGAGTTGCAAGCCTATATTGAAACTTGTAAGGGTATGGACGAATCGGCTTTTACAACTTTCATGTATGAAGAAATCAAGAAAAAGTATCCAAATGCCAAGCAGAGTCCAAGCGGATTGGTTTACATCATCGAAAACCCAGGAGATGCCGAGCGTTGTTCTGCTGGAGACAAATTATCGGTTCACTACAAAGGAACACTTCGTCGCACAGAGAAAAAATTCGACGCTTCTTACGATCGCGGTCAACCAATGACTTTTGTATACATGAGACAGCGCATGATTCCAGGCTTTGAGGAAGGTTTGACCATGGTAGGAAAAGGTGGAAAAATCAAAATCTTTATTCCTTATTTCCAAGCGTACGGACCTGTTGGTCGACCTGGAGCCATTCCTCCATACTCAGATTTGGTATTCGAACTAGAGATGGTCGATATTCAAAAAGGAGCAATGGATGCGCATGATCCCAACGATGGTCACAACCACGACGGACACAATCACTAAGATTTTAGACGAGATTAAAGAAGCGGATGTAGGTCCGCTTTTTTTTTGTTTCTAAGAAATGCTCACCGACCTATACTGCTTCTTTTTACGGCAACTTCTCAAACACAAAGCGTTCTTGAACAATCTTGTTGGTATCTGCAGCATTGCTCAGTAAATTATACGGAAACTCAAAAGTGAACTTGGTACGCGATAGTTCAGTAGGACGAAAAGTTCTTGTGGAACCGTAGCTAAAGTCATTTACTTCCCAAAAACCCACACAGTCCTCTAATTTTCGAGCGTTGCTAAAGGAAAGAAAGATTTCCAACCCATTGGGGGCCTTGATGTTGGGAATGTTAACCGCTCCGTTTATATTGAACATCGTATTGTAGCCCTTGCTGTAGTTCTTCGTGGTCACCAGCTCGGTAATTACCCCTTTTCCGGGATCTTTATCTTTAAAGTCGAGAACAAAAGCTTGAATTAGATGGGACGAATCCGCTCCGTCAATCTCGTAGCGAATCAATTTCCATTTTCCAGAGCGTACGGCTAAATTTCGGCTCCATTTACTTTTCTGGCAAGCAAACAAAGCAAGAACAATCAATGATAGTGTGGCAAGTAGTT
This sequence comes from Crocinitomicaceae bacterium, assembly GCA_025210175.1. GTDB lineage: Bacteria > Bacteroidota > Bacteroidia > Flavobacteriales_D > Crocinitomicaceae > UBA2040. Next base: position 3,134 of record JAOASF010000018.1, read on the forward strand.
TCATACGAGTACTTTGAACGAAGTTAATCGAACTTTAGTTACCTAAACGACTGATTTTGTGAAATCCCAATATTATTGATAGAATGCAGAAAGGCCTTGATTGTTCGGTTCCTATTCGCCGATTTCAAAGAAACATTTACGCGGATTCCCCATCTTGATTGTCAACATAAAACCAGCGAAGGCATACCAATCTTTGGTCGTTGCATTTCCTCTTCTACCGAAACGAGAACCATCCAAACTTCTATTCGATAACTCGCCACTAACCGCTCCTTTTTTTTCGGCCAGTTCGGTACTGTTGACGTAATAATTGCTGCCTACATCATCTATGTAATCTGTCCATGTTTTTCGAATTCCGTATTCGAGATTCAAACACACTTTTTTACCTAATGAACAGCGAACGCCAAGGCCAACTGGCATGGAAAATGACAAACGAGAATACGGTCTTTTTGCATTGAGAGAAGTGCCCTGCCCCTCGGTTGACAGAGGTCTTAATTTCACCCATTCGTCGTTGTATTCCGTTTCTGGCTCAAACCAAAAACCTGCAAACTCAACCAACATATAGGCCGTTGCTTTATAGCGCTTGTGTCCTATTTGATAGGGCCAATAGTTGAACTCAATACCTCCAGCCGCTTCGTATAAGTCGCTTCTAAAAGAGAGGTTTCTATTGCGGATAACATCGTATTTGGAATTGGCATCGCTCGCTGAAAAAGATCCGTAAGTGAGACTGGTTCGAAGAGCCAAACGAGAATGAACATTGAAGCGGTAAATCAATCCAGCCCCAGGTTCCATTCCTTTGAAATGTCCATATTGATTGAGGTCTCCGATGTAGTACATTCCACCGAACATGAGGCCAATTTCAGAGCGCGACAATTTGGTTTGCCTTTGCGCATGCAAACTACTTGAAATCAACAAAATAAGCAGGAATAACCGCCTCACTAAATCAAACTTTTACCTAATCGAACGCAAAAGTACACATAATGTTGCGATGACCTTGGGAAAGAAAAATCAATCCAACCACAGTCGCGACCTTTTCAACAGAGTGTTTATCTTCGCAATTCAAGTTTTCATGAGCCAATTTTTAGACACACCCATAGCCTACTTAAAAGGTGTTGGTCCGCAACGAGCCGAATTGTTGGACAAAGAATTGCGCATTAGAACCTACGAAGACCTGCTCAATCATTTCCCTTTTCGCTATGTAGACCGCAGTGCTTATCAAGTAGTTTCCGACATACCTTTTACGGATGGAGCGGTTCAATTAAAAGGTAAACTGGTTTCTCTTCAACCCGTGAGTATGGGTCGAAAAAAGAAATTAAGCGCCGTGTTCGAAGACCCAACTGGAAGGATTGAATTGGTCTGGTTTCAAGGACATCAATACGTCATGAAAAACTTGATGGTGGGCAAGGTGTATCAACTTTACGGGAAGGCGAAAAAGTTTGGGAACTCATGGAATATTGCTCATCCAGAACTAACTCCCTGGGAAAAAGTTGATAAAAGTACCGGCTTGGTCGGCGTGTATTCCAGCACCGAAAAACTGACCGATAAGGGACTTCACTCCAAAGGAATTTCGAAACTCATCGTTCAATTGATCGAACAGGTGAAAAATGTGATTCCAGACACCTTACCCATTGAGGTTAAAAACCAATACCGATTAATGGCATTGGAGACGGCATACAAAACAGTTCATTTACCACAAAATGATGCGGATATACCGAAGGCCATTTTCCGTTTGAAATTTGAAGAATTGCTGTTTTTACAATTGGAAATGCTTCAACGAAGGCAGATTTCTTTTGAAAAAGGACGCGGATTTGTGTTCGACAAAGTAGGCAGTAATTTCACCGATTTCTACGAAAAAAGCCTGCCCTTCGATTTGACTGGTGCGCAAAAAAGAGTGTTGAAGGAAATCAGGAAGGATGTAAAATCCGGTCGACACATGAATCGACTGATTCAAGGCGATGTGGGCTCTGGTAAAACTTTGGTCGCTTTACTTTCGATGCTTTTGGGAACCGACAATGGTTTTCAGGCAGCCTTGATGGCACCAACCGAAATCTTGGCCACACAGCACTATGAAACAATCAAGGAATTTCTGAAAGACCTTCCGATAGAAATCGCTTTATTGACTGGCTCCACGCGCAAAAAAGAACGTGAAGGCATTCATGAAAAAGCCAGAGATGGTCGTTTGGCCCTGATGATTGGCACCCATGCCTTATTGGAAGAAGAAGTCCGCTTTCAAAATTTAGGTTTGGTTGTAATCGTCGAAAATCATCGATTTGGGGTCGCACAACGAGCTAGAATGTGGAAGAAAAACACCCTTCCACCACATATTTTAATCATGACGGCCACTCCCATACCGCGTACCTTGGCTATGACCTTTTATGGAGACTTGGATGTTTCCGTTATCGACGAACTACCTCCAGGCCGCAAGCCCATCACCACTGTTCATCGACAAGAAGCTCATCGGGCACGCGTCTTTGGCTTCATGAAGGAAGAAATTGCCAAAGGCAGACAGGTGTATATCGTGTACCCACTCATCGAAGAAAATGCCAAATTGGATTTGAATTCGCTTTACGAAGGGTTTGAAGCCGTTTCGCGCTCCTTTCCACGACCAGATTACCATATTAGTATGGTTCATGGCAAGATGAAACTAGCCGATAAGGATTTTGAAATGCAGCGCTTCGTAAAGGGTGAAACCCATATTATGGTTGCCACTACGGTCATTGAAGTGGGCGTGAATGTACCCAATGCCAGTGTGATGATTATTGAAAATGCTGAACGCTTCGGACTGTCACAGTTGCATCAGTTAAGAGGTCGCGTCGGTCGGGGTGCTGAGCAAAGCTTTTGCATACTCATGTCGAGCGTAAAATTGAGCAAAGAAGCAAAAAAACGAATGGAAACGATGGTGCGCACCAACGACGGTTTTGAAATTGCAGAAGTCGATTTGGAGCTGCGCGGACCAGGGGACATCATGGGAACTCAGCAAAGTGGTGAATTGCCTCTTAAACTATCCAACTTAGCCACAGACGGAGCCATTGTTACCTTAACCAGAGATGTGGCTCGCAAGATCATGCAAGACCAGAGCTTTTATCAAAACAACGATTGGAATCTCGCCCGAATCAAATTGAGTAAGATCTTAAAAAGCAGACCCAATTGGGGTAAAATTGCCTAGCTATTTAACGATGTCTCTTTTCGGATAAGGAATTACGATTTTATATTCTCTAAACAAGCGATCGATTTCAAAACGAATATCGCTTTTCACGTTGTTCACCTCCCAAGTTTGTTCGGCCCAGAAAATGATTTCCAAGTCCAAACCATTGTCGCCAAAATTCTTCAACCGTACATTGGCTCCTTCCTTTTTGTCCACCTTTGGGTGACTCAAAGTTGCTTTCTTCAGCAAGTTTTTAACCAATTCTGTATCGGTACCATATTCCACACTAACGTCAATAATAAAAGCTGAAAGAGCCGAGCCATGCGACCAGTTTTCAACCAGATCTTGGGTTAGTTTATTGTTGGGCACAATCAGGATATTGCCCTCACGGGTTTCGATTTGTGTGGTGCGGACATTGATTTTAATGATCCTTGCCACCACTGGCACTCCATCCGGGGTACTGTACAATTCCACCACGTCACCGACCTTTACATTTCCTTCAAAAAGCAAGACGAAGCCCGAAAAAATGTCTCGAAAAACATCTTGTAACCCGAGTCCCAAACCAACCAACAAAGCAGCAGATCCACCGAGCAACAAGGTAAGGTCAACCTGAAGGACTCTCAAACACAAGAAAATGCTCACCACATAAATAATGTACTTGGCAATGGTGACATAAATGAAAGAGGTACCCGCATCCAAATGTGTTCTTCCCTTCACCGTTCGGGTGATGTAAAGAGTGATGAAGTTCACCAACATTCTCGCCAGCGTAAAGATCAAAAGGATGCCGAGAATGTGAGCAAAACTCAGAGATAACCACTTGGTTGTAAAAAGATTATAGGTCAAAAAATCCTCAAACGAAACATTTTCATTGTTTACTGAGAAGCTATAAATCGCCGCATAAGCCGCAAGGAGGTATATACTCTGACTCAAGAGACGCAATCGGGTCGCTCTTCTTCCTTCAATTTGAATATTGTTACTCACCAAAACCCGTTTCAAATTTCGGTGCACCACCCTTCTCAAAAGGATAGAGACAAAAACAATTAATGCTAAAATGATGATATTCCAAAAGCACACCTCATAGGGCCCTAAATGGAAAAGAGTTTGACTAAACATCTATAGTAAAATGCGATTGAGTTGTTTGGCAAGTGTTGATTTTACCCGATCCAAAAAGACTTGTTCTCCCAACAAATCATTGAACTGATCTTCGTCTGATGGGTCAACGGTTTCGAGAAGCTTTCTTATTTCTTGAATGCGTTCTTCTATTTTGCTGCGCTTGAAATGATAAATTTCGTCAATTACCAATTGAGGTATTTTGTCCTTTTCACTTGGCGTATATAGTTTGTGAAGTGTCAACCAGTTTGGACTTAATTCATGATCATCGCCGATTACTTCTGACACAAATCTTACCAATTCTTGGTCCTCATTTCTCAAAAAGTAACTCGGTTCAAAAAGTGTATTTTCCTCGATGCCTTCTAAAAAGATTCGGTGAATTTTCTGAAACAAAGGATAAGAAAAGCTCAGTTCATCCTTGTCCAATTCATGACAAATCAGTTCCGTTACACTTGTCTCAATTTCCTCTTCCTTTCCTTCCTCATTGATGTGTTTGGTATGGATGGCAAAGGTTCCATATTTGATCAAAACACGAATCAAGGCGTACTCCCCATGACTGTACTGATTCTGCTTTGCCTTAACATTGGGGTTCGTTGAACTCGCTTTGGGAGCAAAAGGATTCGTAGCAGCACTGACAGATTCAGGAGAAACTTGTTTTTTTTCGCGTTCAAAATTCTTTTCAAGTGCACCCGATCTTTTCTTTGAAACTTCCGTTGCAATAAGGGCCTCTTCCATTTCGAACAGAGTGGCCACCTCTTGAATGTAAACATTTCTTGTGATGGCATCTGGAATCAAGGCTACGGATTGAACCACCTCGCGAATCAGTTCCGCTTTCTTTAAGGGGTCATTCTGACTATCCGAAAGTAGGATTTCCGTTTTAAAGGTGACAAAATCTTGCGTGTGTTCCTTGAGGTAATTGTCTAACTCGGTAGAAGAATGCGACTTAGCAAACGAATCTGGATCTTCCCCTTCCGGAAACAAAACCACCTTTACACTCATTCCCTCTTCCAAAATGAGGTCAATACCGCGGAAGGAAGCTTTTATCCCAGCTGCATCGCCATCGTAGAGAATGGTAATGTTTTGTGTGAAACGACGGATCAAACGAATTTGCTCTCGCGTGAGTGCCGTACCAGATGAAGCCACTACGTTTTGCAAGCCTGCTTGATGTAAGGATATTACATCGGTATACCCTTCACATAGGTAACAATTATCGTACTTGATAATGTCTCCCTTGGCGAAGTACAAGCCATAAAGGATATCACTTTTGTGGTAAATTGGACTCTCTGGAGAGTTGAAATATTTGGCGACTTTTTTGTCCGTAACCAAAGTTCTACCACCAAAGCCCAAAACTCGACCACTGGTAGAGTGAATGGGGAACATAACCCGTCCTCTAAAGAAATCGAAATGTCGGTCGTCTTTGGTTTTGACCAAGCCGGTAGTTTCTAAATAATTGAGATTATACCCCGCTTCCATTGCGGAAGTAGTAAACGCATCCCCCTTATTTGGACAATATCCCAATTCAAATTTCTTGATGATATCCGGTCGAAAACCTCTTTCTTCGAAATAAGACAAACCAATGGCCTGACCTTCTTCCGAATCGTGCATCTGATCCACGAAGTATTTCTTCGCAAAATCATTGATAATGAAAAGACTTTCTTTCTCCGATATTTTCGCCAACTCCTCTGCGGTAGCTGGTTTTTCTTCTGGAATTACGATATTGTATTTGTCGGCCAACCAACGAAGGGCCTCAGGATAGGAAAAATGTTCCTTTTCCATCAGGAAGGTAACAACTGATCCTCCTTTGCCACTTGAAAAGCATTTGAAAATTTGCTTGGCGGGCGAAACAGAAAATGACGGTGTTTTCTCGTCGGTGAAGGGACTCAAACCTTTGAAGTTGGAGCCCGCTTTCTTCAATTGCACAAATTCCCCAATGACCTCCTCAATACGAGCGGTCTGCATGATTTCATCGATAATATGCGGAGGAATTTTAGCCATTAATATCCTTTTGGTAAACCGTAATCTTTTTCTTTGAGGTTACCTTGCGTATCGTAGGTTTTCCAAACGCCAATCATTGTATCTTCCCAGTACTCACCGTAATAGTATGTCGCACCATTGGCGTAAGTATTGTACGAAAACCCATGTTTTTTACCGTCTTTAAAAAAGGTATAGCTGGCCTCTCTTCCACTCTCATCAAAAAAAGACCATCGTCCTGTTCGCAAACTATCCTCGGTTAACTCACCTTGAATACGAACCTTGTCGGTTCCAGGATAATATTCTCGATAAAGACCGTTTTTTACTTCCTTCAAAGGAAATTCTTTTTGCTCTTTTTCTTCGGGAATTGATTCATCGTTTCCACACGAAAACAAGAGGGTGCTACACACCAAAATCCAAATTAGGTTTTTCATCTTATTTTTTTCTTTCAACTGTATACTCAACCAATCCAATCAAAGATTCTTTCGCTGGACTTTCGGGAAAATGTTCAATTAGGCTTAAGGCCTCTTCTTTGTACTCCATCATGCGTTGATGGGCATAGGCAATTCCTCCGTGTTCTACCACTAAGCTTACAGCCCTTTTTACCTTTTGCGAATTTTCGTTTTGATTTTTCACAATATAGCGGAGCTCCTTTTTCACTTCTTTCGGCGCTTTGTTAAGCACGTAGATCAGCGGTAGTGTCATCTTTTGCTCGCGAATATCGAGTCCCGTTGGTTTACCAATATCGTTGGGGGTACCGTAATCGAAAATATCATCCTTTATTTGAAAAGCGATACCGATCAACTCCCCAAATTTGCGCATTCTTTCTCTCTCTTCTTCTCTTCCCACAGATACGGCAGCTGCTTCACATACACATGAAATCAAGGAAGCTGTTTTCTGACGAATTACCTCAAAGTACACCTCTTCCGTGATGTCCAATTTTCGTGCTTTTTCTATTTGCAACAATTCGCCTTCCGACATCTCTTGAACAGCTTTGGCAACCACTCTTAGTATATCCACATTGTCTTTTTCAATCGACAAGAGCAAAATCTTAGAGAGAAAATAGTCGCCCACCAACACAGCTATTTTGTTCTTCCACAAGGCATTGATGGAATAGAAGCCCCTACGCTCGTTCGCATCATCTACCACATCGTCGTGTACCAATGTTGCTGTGTGCAAGATTTCAACCAAAGAAGCCGCCTCGTGGGTTTTATCGTTGATCTCTCCCAACATTTTGGCGACCAATAGCAGAAACATTGGACGCACCTGCTTGCCTTTTCTTTTGACTATGTAATGGGTGATTTTATCAAGAAGAGGAGCATTTGACTGCAAGTTTTTGCGTAGTACTTGTTCAAAATCATCCAATTCTGAAACAATAGGGCGCGTAATATCTTCAACAGTCATCATGATGCAAATATAACCAAAATGCCCCCCTTAAAATCTTCCTTTCGGCCAAAGTTTTGTTGAAATAAACAGGTGAGACTTACCATTCCAAAACCGCCTTCTTTCGACGCTTTTGGACCATGAAATAGGTTTTTCCATTGAGCAGATGGGCCCCGATTGTGGGTCGAATTCGGTGCGTTTTTTTAGCCCTGGTAAGTTGGTACGTATTTCGGTCATCCTTTCCGTTCAATTCTACCATCACGAGAGCCAATTTACTTCCTCCAAAGGTGGTTTTGGTTCCTTTTATTAACGCATCCACATCATCAAACACCTTTGGATTTTCGTTGTAAAAAACCTGTACACTACTGTCCTTAGCTTGCAGGAAAAATGAACCAAAGTCTCCTCCGTCGTTGACCGAAATTTGTCGCTTATTGATTTGTTTTATCCGCATTTCCTTCCCTCTTTCATTGAACCAAAAAAGCGTTAGGTCATTTTGATAAAAAACCTCGTTAAAAGATTGAACTCCTCTCATTTCTGACGGCTCTTCAAGTACTTTTTGGGTTTCTTCGCCATAGAGCACAAAATCACCATTTTCCAGAATTTCGATTACCTGAAGATCCATGAATTCCAACCCACTTAACTTGCTATTGAAGGAGTATCTATTGATACCAAATCTTTCGTATTCTTTGGTGGTAAAATCATGTAAAAAGTGATTCTGTAGGGAAAGGTTGGAATCCAAAATTAAATTGAATATGCCCTTCGTTTCATTGATTTGTTGTCCTGAATACAGTCCTGCCAAAACCCATTGGTTTTTCTTAAACCGCATGTTCAATTGCAGAATATAGCGATTGTTCAAAGCCACCTCCACTTCCTTTACCCGATCCGTAACTCGGTCGTACCCCCACATGTGGTAACTATTTTGGGTGGCTTCCTCTATACCCGCTTCCTGCTGAAACAAGTCGACCACATGACGCGCCAGAAAGAAGACCTTTCCCTCTCCGTCAAACTGCCAATCGGAGAACAAAAACTGCTTGGTTAGGTCAGGAAAAACTATTTTCTTGACCCACTTTTCCTTCAGGTCGCTTCCGAACGCCCGAAGTTGTAAAATTTGGTTGGTATCCGATGAAATAGGAAAATCGGTGGCGATTAAAAAATTCTCCTCCTTATCATCCACCACAATTTCAAAATCGTCGTTAAGTGACTTCTGCGAAGGAAGTGTATCTGCAATGATGCGTTTTTGATGGGTCCCGGCTTTATTGATTACTTGCAGCACAACTCTCTTCTGTTCTTCGCTGACCACCTCCGTCATTACGAGCAACAGTTGATCCTTGATGGAGAAAATTTCCTTGAGTTCAAAATCTTTTTTCGCAATTCCGGCTGGAAAAATCTCGGTTGATCGGACAAAATTTAGACTTGCGGTCTCGTATTGGTGGAGATACAACCGCTGATCGTCGCCTAAAAACGTACGCTGATATTGGATGCTGTAAACCCCCGTTGAATCCGAAAGAATGAAGCCCTGATGCGAACCTTTACGAAAGGTGTGAAACTCACCCTGTCGAACTTCCTCTTGCCCCCAAACGGAGAGGGAAAACATTGTTATAAGGAGAATCCATTTCACTAAATAAAGGTAAGATTTCACACAAGTTTAAGCCTTCTTTTTCTGAAAAATACCAACCCAATCTTCATCGCCAGCACCACCTTCTAGTTGAATCCTTTGTTCTTGTACCAGCAACATACCCAAAGCTTCCATAAAGGTCAATATTTCTGCCCGCTGATGTATATAAACAAATAAAGGTTGATCTCCTTCCACACGAGGTGGCATCCAGAACTCTTGCTTCTCGGCAGAAATCATCGTGGAGAAATAAAGTAAACCGTCGTGAACCAAGTTAGATTGTATGTTACGTAGGACCTTTTTCAAATCGTCGGTCGACAAATAGGGAGCGCAAAATGCCAACACTACAGCATCCCATTTTCCTAGATCTTTATCCAGTTCCAACACATTTTTAACTTGAAAAGTAGCTTTGGGAACTTTCTGAGCAGCAAGTCCAATCATTTCGGGTGCAAAATCCCATCCTTCGATTCGAAGATCGTCTCTTTTATCCAGAAGCAAGTGAGACATATTACCCGGACCACAACCCAGGTCGAGAACCTTGGCTTGAAAAGGAAGTGCTTTGGTAAGTCGTGCAATTAGATTGGAAAACTGTGGCAAATGCCAATATTTATCGGCGTATTCAGCTGCATGTGAACCAAAAACAACCTGTGCCGATCGACTTTTGTCGTCCATCAATACACCGTGTAATGGTCGTACACTGTTTTGTCTGCCCCATCCACATAGATGGAATCTCTAAACTCAACAGTGGTTCCATTCACCCTTGTACTTATTCCGTGATAATAGGTCCATCCTTCTAAAAGCGGAACAGAGTGATAATCTTCCGTAGAAAGATCCGTTCGAATGGAAACGTAGTCATCCAAATAGTACCCATTGATGGATGCATGCTGAAAACGAACTTTCAAACTCGTTTCGGCCGAAACGTTCAAATAAGTCGTATCCACAAAAAAGATATTTTGCGTTCTATATCGGGCAAAGGCCAAGTCTACCCGATGTTCCGTTAGGCGATCATAGAAACCATATTCTTGTTTGCCAATTAAAAAGTAAGCGGAATCGTTTATACCTGTAAAGATCAATTTGTGCGCCTTTCTTTTGTTGGCTTTCAAGCTCAAGGAGTAGTTGCCATTGGCATCTGTGAGGGTTGAAAATTCTTTTCCCTCATCGTCTGAAAATTTAAAATTTCTTACAAAAACAACTTCCTGTCCTTGCAAACCCTCATCGGTTACTGCATTAAAGACACGACCAGTTACTGTATTTTCTTTGCGGCAAGCCGTAGTCACGACCATTGCCCCAATAAAGAAATAGCTAATAATGTTTTTCATCAGAACTTTTGAATTTTAGGGAAATGGGCTCCCAAGTGAAGGTAAAGGCCCAAACCTACACCATTTGTAAAGCGAAAAGATTCCGTGCTTTTCGTGCTCCAAAAAGTGTAATAAGCCCTAACGCGCCAATCGTTAAAATTGGTGTGGACATACATAAAATCGTAGTGAAGCTGTACACCAAAGCTAGAAAAGCGACCTAATTTTGGTGCGTTGCTATTTTTGTTTCCCTCAGAACCGTCGAAGGCTCCATAGTTGCCTCCTGCCTGAAAAAAAGGATGGGCGTTATTGATTTCCTTGTACCAACTATTGGCAATATCTTGGTTGTAATACCTTTCGATGGACACGTCCGCCTCTCTATGTGATGAAAAATTCAACTGTAAACCTGCGGAGTGTTTCTTTCGCTTGTCTTGAATAAAGGCGTAATTGTATTCGATATAGGGTGAAAATCGAAAACCCGATGCCACAAAGTCAACATTGTTCATCAACTGGGCTGTTACCGTATCTCCTTCTGGGTTCAAATCTGAATTGTAAGCCGTTTCGTGGGTGGATATTAAATCCATGGCCATGTAGGAATAAGACTCAAAGTTCGCTCCTAGATTCACAGCGTGTTCGTCTCGTCTAAAAACACAATAATCAAATGTAATCTTCGCCGTTCTGAAACGAATGGCTTCAGGGTTTACTTTTTGGTATGCGCCAATTTGACCGGTAAACTTGGTTCCAAAATCGAAGGTCGTGGCATAACCAAAACTAAAGGGAAGAAAGTAGTGTTTGGGCGGATAGACCTCTCGAATGGTAGCTTGAGACGTGGCCAGACTTTGCAAACCGATCAAGAAAACAAAAAGGGTAGACAATAATTTCATGCGCAGTTTAGTAA
>JAOASF010000144.1 GCA_025210175.1 Crocinitomicaceae bacterium
CGAGCCATGTACGGAGGAGATCGAGCCAGAAAAATCAATTTGGTAGATTATGGCTTTCGTTTGCAAGCCGCCATGGACAACCGACCATTGAAGTTTGAAGAATTTGAGACCCTTTTGAATCAAATTTTGTTTGTATCAGCAACTCCCGCTGACTTCGAATTGGAGTTGAGCGAGGGGGTGGTAGTGGAACAATTGATCCGACCTACGGGTTTATTGGACCCCATTATTGAAGTGCGACCGAGTCTCAACCAAATTGATGACCTCATCAATGAAATTCAGCTGCGCATAGAGAAGAGTGAACGCACCTTGGTGACCACCTTAACCAAGCGAATGGCCGAGGAACTTCAAAAATACCTGGATAAGCTGGGGATTTTGTGTAGATACATTCACTCCGACATTGATACAATTGAACGGGTAGAAATTCTTCGCCAATTGAGATTGGGAGAGTTTGACGTTTTAATTGGAGTGAACCTACTCCGTGAAGGTTTGGATTTGCCAGAAGTTTCTTTGGTTGCCATTTTGGATGCCGACAAGGAAGGTTTTCTTCGCAATGTTCGTTCCCTAGTACAGACCGTTGGTCGCGCAGCACGAAATGTAAACGGAATGGTGATCATGTATGCAGACAAGCACACCGATTCCATGAAAAAGACCATTGAAGAAACGGCGCGCCGCAGAGCCATGCAGGAAGAATACAATGCGAAACACGGTATTACTCCTACTCCTCTGACAAAATCAAAGGAAAAGATTATCCGATCGACCAAAGTAGCCGATGGTGATGCAGACGTACGTTCATCGAAATATGCGCTGAAGGAAATCGAAGAAAACGAAAGATTGGCAGCAGAACCAGCAGCGGTTTACAGAGACCCAGAAGAGGTTGAAAAACTGATCAAGTCGACCAAAAAAGCCATGGAAGCAGCAGCCAAAGAATTGGATTTCATTGAAGCAGCTCGACTTCGAGACGAATTATTTGAATTACAGAAATTGATTAAAAAATAGATGAATACCCTACAAACTTTCCGCAAAATTGCCATCCTCGAAGGAATCTCCTACTTGCTTTTTGCGATTACGATGCCGATGAAATACGCTTGGGAAATGCTGTTGCCGAACAAAATTGTTGGAATGGCACACGGTGTCCTTTTCATAGCCTATGTCTTGTTTTTGTATTTTGTCGCAGTTCAGCGAAAATGGAATTTTACCAAGATATTTATCCTTTTTGTCGCTTCACTCCTACCCTTTGCTACTTTTGTGGCCGACAAAAAAATACTGGCTAACGAAACGCAGGAAGCATGATGGATACAAGAAAGCACATAGAGGTTTGTTTTACTCCGGGTGAATACGAATATTTCAAGGATGAGTTTGAAATAGTAGTTGTAATCGACGTTCTACGTGCCACTTCGGCTATTTGTGCTGGTTTCGCGAACGGTATCAAAAGCATAATCCCTGTTTCCACCATCGAAGAAGCCATGGAATACAAGGCAAAAGGCTATTTGGCTGGTGCTGAGAGAAAAGGACAAATTGTGGAAGGTTTCGATTTTGGCAACTCGCCATATTCCTATATGCGTGATGATTTCAAAGGCAAGGAAGTTGTATTGACGACCACCAATGGAACCAAGGCTTTGAACATCGCAAAAGATGCAGAAACCGTTGTGGTAGGCTCGCTTTTGAACCTCGATGCCCTCTGCAAATGGTTGGAAGTTCAAGATAAAAACATCTTGTGTTTGTGTTCAGGTTGGCAAGACAAGTTCAACCTGGAAGACACCATTTGCGCTGGTGCCATCTGCGAATACTTGCTTTCTACAGGGAAGTTTCAATCAGATGAGGACTCCTCCATTGCCGCTAAGTATCTCTTCTTGAGCGCCAAAGACAATTATTTTGGCTATTTAAAATCAAGTTCACATCGCCGTCGTTTAAAAAACCTTAACTTAAACGAGGACATCAAGTACTGTTTGACACCGAATCAAACCGACGTGATTCCAGTGCTACGCGATGGAAAACTCACCGATATATCAAAATAGACTTTTAGTCCTCGGATTACTCGTATTCGTTTTACTTAGCTTGGTTCAACCATGGGGATTCTATGGTCATAAAAAAATCAACCACGTTGCCGTTTTTACCCTCCCTCCCAACATGTTTGGTTTTTACAAGGCCAACCTCTTGTTTGTTACCGAGCACGCTGTAGATCCAGACAAGCGACGTTATGCCGTACAGGGCGAAGCGGAACGACATTACATCGATTTGGACCATTATGGCGTTAATGCTTTCGATAGTCTACCCCATCACTGGAAAGATGCAGTGGCCAAGTACACCGAAGACACCTTACAAGCCTATGGAATATTGCCCTGGCAAATTGGTTGGCACAAACTGAAGTTGCAAAAGGCCTTTGAAGAAAAGAATGTCGATGCCATTTTGAAGTATTCGGCAGAAATTGGACATTACCTAGGAGATGCGCATGTGCCCTTGCATACCACCGAAAATTATAACGGGCAATTGACCAATCAACGCGGCATCCACGGTCTTTGGGAAAGCAGGTTGGTGGAGTTGGAAGCAGAAAACTTCGATTTGTTTACCGGCAAGGCACGCTACATAGAGGATCTATCTTCGTTTGTTTGGCAAATCATCAAAGAATCTCATTTGGCAGTAGACAGTGTATTAAGATTGGAAAAAGAAATATCTGAAAACTTTCCTGCCGACAAAAAATACACTTTTGAAACACGAGGGGCTACTCAAGTAAAAACCTACTCCACCTTTTTTTGTGCAGCCTACCATGAAGCCTTGAACAAGATGGTGGAAAGAAGAATGCGTGCAGCAATTTATGCCATTGGAAGTGTGTGGATGACCGCTTGGGTGGATGCTGGCCAGCCCAACCTGAACGAACTTAAGGACAAAAAAATGAGCGCCGAAGCGCTCAAAAAGTTAGAAGAAATGGATCGTCAATTTCATCAGAACAACCAGCATCATTCCAGATATGATGAAGTTCATTAAAATTTAAATCCAGCTCCTACGTTCAAAATTCCACCTTGACCTACTCCTAAGTTCATACCCAAAGAGAAAGCAGGTGTAACATAGTATCTAAACCCAGCCGCAACGCGGAACGTAATTGGGAAAACATATCTTTCTTCGTTGAAACCTGAGTACTTTTTGTATTGATATCCAACACCTCCGGAGAAGTAATAATCAAAATTCTTGAACTGGCTGTCGTGATAAGAGAACAAAGCAATTACTCCTGCTCGGGTCACTCCTCTCGTCTCTGAATAGCTAGAGTCTTTCTGTTCATAGGTTATCGGATCATAGGTAGTTACCGTATTTCTCACGTCGTATTCTCCCTGAACGAAAGCAGTTTCTACACCAATTGAAAAATGGGTATTTAAAAAGTTCTCGAAGCGAAAACCTGTGTGTCCAATCCCGGATCTAGACACGATCTTTCCTCCGTTGAGATTTGCCGTGAGTGGATTTTTGAAAAAGTGCGGTCCCCCGTAATACACTTCAAAAATATTGTCTCCAGCGCGTAAAAACTGGTGAACTGGATCTGCAACAACCTGAGCGTTGGAGCATAAACCAACCAATAGTGAGTAGGCAATAAGGTATTTTTTCATAGTACAATTATTTGGTTCAAATGTATTGAATTTTGCAATAGCGAAATATTTCGCGTCGCATTACAGCTTAAAAACCGTGCCAATATTGATCAATCCGCCTTGTCCAACACCTGCATTCATGGAAATCCCCCACATTGGTACTGGAAAAAACCTAGCACCAATACCTAAACGCCAAGCTACAGGTAGGTTTAATTGGATATTGGCATTGGCAAATTTGTCTTCACGAATCACTTGTGAGTACTTGTACCCCAATCCACCAGTTCCATAAGCATCGAACATTTCATTTTTGGAAAAGTGAAAATTAAAGGTGGCAATAGCGCCGATTTTCGTTCTCGAAATGGTTCCGATATAATCTACTTCTCCATTGCTATTGGTGTAGGTACGGGTAATTTTTCCATGGACATAGGCTGTTTCTACACCCAAACCAAATTTGTCGCTCAACATGAATTCGATTCTTCCTCCCAAAGGACCTATACCCTCCGATTTCACAGAAATTTCACCATCAGAATAATTCGCTTTTCCTGCCAAAATTCCCTTGTAAAAATTGGGAAAGCCATAAAAAGGTTCAACGATGAAATCGAACTTTCGCATGGCGCCCAGTTGAACTGGTTCCGTTTCTTGTGCAAAGCTGGTAGTAAGTAATAAGGTGGATAAAATCGAAAATAGTAAAGCTCTTTTCATAAAACATAGAAATTTGAACGATGAAATTAATACTTAAATGTTTCAACTAAAAAGTTTTATCAAAAAAGGTGAAGCGTTAAACATTCACAATATTTTAACAACCCAAGCCCAAGCGCGAGGAAATGATTATTTTCAAAATCTACTAACGAATAGATTATGATCAAAGTCGAAAATCTTCGCAAGGAGTTTCATTTGTCCAAATCACAGATGCGGGAACTGGATACCAAAAACAAGGTGGCAGTAGCTGTGGAGGACGTAAGTTTTACCTGCACCCCTGGTCGTATTTTCTCCCTTTTAGGCCCCAATGGCGCAGGAAAGACAACGACCATGAGAATGCTTTCAACGATTTACAAACCCACATCTGGGAGTATTGAAATAGGCGGTGTAGATGCCATTAACAATCCCCGTGAAGCGCGCAGAAAAATTGGTTTTCTAACAGGTTCAACCGGTCTGTATGCACGTCTCACTCCGAATGAATTAATCGATTATTTTGCCACCTTATACGATGTTCCCAAGGCGGATGCCAACCGAAGAAAAGAAGAATTGTTCAGCTTGCTGGACATGCACGATTTTCAAAACAAACGCATTGGTAAGTTGAGCACAGGGATGAAGCAAAAGGTCTCTATTTGTAGAACCATGATTCACGATCCGGAGGTGATTGTATTTGACGAACCCACGAGTGGATTGGATGTCATAACAGCTGAAAACATCATTCAGCTTATTCGCGACTGTAAAAAACAAGGAAAGACCGTTATTTTCTCTAGCCACATTATGAGTGAGGTAGACTTGCTTTGCGATGACATGGCCATTGTACACAAAGGCAGACTACTTTTCAACGGCAGCATGCAGGAATTTAGAGAAGGCCAACAAGCAGACACCCTAACTGGAGAATTCATTCGAATCATTAACGAAAGCAAGTAAAAATGATCAAGAGAATATTTTTAAAAGAACTAAAGGATACCTTGCGCGATCGCAGAACACTTTTGTTCATGATCGTCATACCAACCCTACTCTTCCCAGTTTTATTGAATCTGGTGATGAATATTTCGCAATCGTTTCAAGAAGAAGCTGCGGAGAAAAAGTTGAAAATAGGATTTGTTGGTGACCCTCAAACCATCGTTATCGAGGGACTATTAAACATGCCGAATGAACTAGGCAACAAGGAGTTAATACCCTATGCATCGAAGGATAAACTATTGGCTGATGTAAAAATTGACAGCATACAAATGGGCGTGTTTATTTCAAACGAAGCCATAAAACATGAAAACGAATTCAAACCGTCAACATGTGAAGTTTATTACGCCGCAACCGATGTTGGGATTTCAGAAAGAGCCAAGACGTATTTTAATTACATTGAGGAAAACGCTAAACAAAAACGTTATCGCGATCTGGAACTGGATGCCCAAAAATTAGCACCTCTCGAAATCAGTTACAACAACACAGCCTCCGACAAAGAAATGATTGGAAAATTAGCTGGAGGTATTTTGCCCTATATTTTCATTGCCTTCGGATTCATTGGATGCATGTATCCAGCCATCGATTTGTTTACCGGTGAAAAAGAAAGAGGAACGATAGAAACGCTTTTGACCACACCTGCCGCAAGATGGCAATTGCTTTGTGGGAAAATGGGCGTAGTAGTTCTATCTGGTCTGGTCGCCTCCTCCTGTGCCCTCTTGGGGTTGTATGTATCCATTCGCTATTTGGGAATAGAAATTGACCCCAAAATAATGGAAGTGGTCAATAGTGTACTTACCCCAGGATTTGTCGTTTCCCTCCTGATATTATTGCTTCCATTGGTTATTTTCTTCGCCGGTGTGATGGTACCCATATCTATCTATGCCAAAAGCTTTAAGGAGGCGCAAAGTATCATTACCCCTCTGAACATTGTAATGGTTCTCCCGGCCATGATTGGGCTTTTCCCAGGAATTGAATTGAACATGACTACAGCTTGTATTCCAGTCATTAACGTAGTGTTGGCTACCAAAGAAATGATTGCTGGAACCCTGGACCCGGTGCTCATGACCATCAGTTTTTCGGTGATGTTATTGCTTGCCATTATTGCCGTTTTGGTCTCATATCGCCACTTCGATAAAGAAACCAACGTGGTTTTGTAGCCAATCAAAAGTTATTTCATTCAAGAGTCGGCTCCACCAGAGTCGACTCTTTTTTTGATCTAAAAATGCTATGCATATTAAATTAATTTTTGGATTAAGGGAAAATGACTAAACTTGTCGTGCCCAAAAACCAATTCAACTCGCGTGAACTTAGATACTTCATTTCCATCCCCAATTGGACAGATTAACATTCTGGAGAATGGTATCGTGCATGTTGATATCCAAATTTTGGAACTTACCAAAGAAGCCCTAAAGGGTCACTATCATCTTCTGGAAACGAAATTTGGTTCCCAAAAGCAAAACTTCATTTTGACCTTTCAGCCAGCCTATTTAAAAATGGACGCTGCCACCAGAAGGTACAATAACGATATGATGAACTATTGGTCGAATTCCATGTGTGCGGTAGTTGAAAGTCCACTGATTCGAACTTTTGTAAATATGTACATCAAAATTAACACCCTCACTTATCGGTTGAAAGTGTGCAAATCCATGGAGGAAGCTATTCAGTTCATTGAGAACAATTAAGGGTACTCATAATAATTTCATCATGAAAATTAAGTTCCAGATAGCAAGAAAGGTGAATTCTGGCTTTTCCATTCCTCCTTCCATGATAAACCATACAAAGAATCCAAGTGCAACCACGGTGAAAATAGAGAAAAGAGGATAATTGGGTAAATGCAGCATGCCGCCAAAGTTCAAGACTGCCAACATGATTCCTGAGCTAATGACCGATAACTTTACCGACCTTTCCACTCTTTGGGTGAAGTAAAGAAGAAAGGCAATAAAAGCCGACAGGGTTCCTATTACCACCCCACCAGTAACCAGAGCAGGCCATCGCAACCAAGTGGATCCAATCATCACAAGGGAAAGCACTGTGATTATTCTAGCTCGTTGATCCGTTCTTCTGAATGAAACAAGCGTTAAAACAAGAGCAAAAACAGTAAGAATTAGTCTTTCATTCATAAAGTTGGTTTTTGAAGAGTAATACGATTGGACGCAAATGTTGTCAGAAATATACGTTCCTTTTGTTTTGATGCAAAACGTGGGGGGTGAGCAAGGTTGGCGGTGTGAATGTATTATGGTGGAGATGAAAAGCCTTATGAATATCAGGAAAATTCAAGAAATAAACGAATGGTCGCATGGTTACCAGTAAACGCGAAACCCCGAGTCCAACAGCTTGACAAGCTACTGGTCAACCAGGGATAAAACCAGAACGCAACAAGCCTTTGATGGAACTTTCCCATCCTATTCATTAGAATCCTAAAAGTAGTCTAAATACCACTGTTAAATATTGTACAAATCGGAAAAATCGCTCATATCTACTGATGAAGATGCCGATTAAAGTGAAACCTTGAATTAACCAAGTGAAGATTTTGAAATGCAAGAATGAAAAGTCTCGATCAAACCCTCTACATCGCCCTATAAACGCCAAAAAGAGGAATGAATCCTTGGGACTACATTCCTCTTTTTGTACTTGCTAAAACTATAAAACCTAACTACAACTATGAAATTACGGTGCAAATATACGGTGCTTCTTTTGATTGCAAATCATTTCAAATGTTAAGATTATGTAAACTTTTTAGGACTCAGTATAAATTCTTGATTTTCAATACTTTGAGTCTTCATATTTTTTCTACCTCTCAATTTTAGCACCATAAGTGTTAAGAAAAACACAAAACCAGCTGTCGAAATGATCATAGGCGAAAGTGACAGGTTCCATTTTACACCCAACCAATAGCCCAGAAGGACCGAAAAAGTAGCCAAGCCCAAAGACCAAAGGTGTACTTTTACCAGACTTTTTGAGATAAGATAGGCTGTTGCAGGTGGTACAATCAAAAACCCAACGACCAAGATGGCTCCTACACTTTCAAAACTCAAAACCGTAACCAGACTAACGAGGGTCATAAGCGCATAATGCCAAAAGCCGACAGAAATTCCCTTGGTGGCTGCATAATCCGATTGAAAACTAACCAATTGCAAGCCCTTGAACCCAAAAATCACCATAAAACACACCAGCAGAAAAGCCGGAAGAATCATGTAAAATGAACGCGTTCCTATCAAGTAATCCTGAAACATCCATTTATCCAAAAAGGTCAAACCGATTTCGCCAAAAAGCACACATTCTTGATCGATATCCGCATTTCCACCACCGTAAAAGGCGATGAGCAATACGCCAAGCGCGAAGAGCCAAGTGAAAGTAAGACCAATAGACGCATCCTCTTGTAAGCGCAGGATTCGATAAAAGCATTCAATCAATATGGTGGTCAACTCCCCAAAAACGGCTGCCCCTAACAATACACCGTAACGTTGCGTATGTGCGCCAACGATGAATGCCAACACAAAACCTGGCAA
>JAOASF010000145.1 GCA_025210175.1 Crocinitomicaceae bacterium
GTGAATAATCAAATTCTCCTAATCAAATTTTTCCCAAACATCCACTACATTACCCAAATAGGCAATGGAAACCACTTCCTTCTTCTCTTGAGCGTTTCTTACGCGAGCTACCAACTCATCCAGATCTTCTATGATTTCATGAATCCAGCCTTGTTCGTGACGTATTTTAGTGATTTTGGGGTTCACTTCGGCGCAAACAGTAACACAACCTGCAATTGTACCTGCTTTTGGCTGCGCCCCGCTCATTCCTCCCAATCCTGAAGTGACAAACAAGTGACCTTCTGGCGATTTTTTAATTTTTCTAAATCCGTTCAAAACAGTAATCGTAGTTCCATGAACGATACCCTGTGGGCCGATGTACATATACGAACCTGCGGTCATTTGACCGTATTGGGTAACACCTAAGGCATTGAATTTTTCCCAATCATCCGGCTTCGAATAATTTGGAATCATCATTCCATTCGTCACTACTACTCTTGGTGCATCCTTATGCGATGGAAACAAACCAAGTGGATGACCAGAATACATAACCAGAGTCTGTTCTTCTGTCATTTCCGCAAGGTACTTCATGACCAAACGATACTGAATCCAGTTTTGAAAAACAGCCCCATTTCCCCCATAAGTAATCAGCTCGTGAGGGTGTTGTGCCACGGCATAATCCAAATTATTTTGAATCATGAGCATAATAGCCTTTGCCTGCTCAGACTTTCCAGGGTACTCATGGATTGGTCTCGCCTTCATTTCATAATCTGGACGAAAGCGATACATATAAATACGACCATATCTTTCCAATTCTTCCATGAACTCAGGAGCTAACTCCGCATGAAACTTCTTAGGGAAGTAGCGCAAGGCGTTTCTCAAAGCCAATTCTTTTTCTTGGGCATTTAGAATTTCTTTGCGCTTTGGGGCGTGATTAATTTCTGGTTGATAATCCTTTTTCGGAGGTAAACGATCAGGTAAACCCTGAACAATATCTAACTGGAACTCGGATAAATTCATTCAATCTAAAATTTGCTCAAAGGTACCAAAAGGTGGGGCAAATGAATAGATAATACACAAAAAAAGGCCAACGAATGTTGACCTTTTCTAATGATATTATTTCAAACTTATTTCAAAACAGTAACGGTTCCTTGCCAAACATTTTCGTTGCTATTCAAAGCATCTTTGGCTACAATTACCCAACTGTACGAACCTTCAGGTACTACCTTACCACGGTAAGTACCGTCCCATTCCGCTTCAGGATTGTTTGATTCCCAAATCAGATGCCCCCATCTGTCGAAGACACGGATGTTGAACTCTGAAACGTCAATACCTGCTAAGTTCAATTTCCAAGTTTGGTTGTGTTGATCACCATCTGGCGTAAAGGTATTCGGGATATAAGCAATTACTTCACTCAACACTTCTACTACCTGTGTGATGGTATCTGAACAACCGAAGTCGGTATAGGAAACCAAATCAACGGCGTAATTACCCACGGTACCATCCGGGAACTGAACGGTTGGGTTGACTTCTGCAGAATAGCTTGGCGAAGCTCCCTCGAAGAACCACTCGTAATTGGTTGCTCCACTACCAGAAAGGTTCGTAAATTCTACCTTCGTATTGAACATGGTTACCGGTGATGGTGAGAATCGATAGATTGATTCTGGTTTCACCATTGAATTCAAGAATTTTGTAACCGTTGTTGTATTCACACATCCGTCTGGTGAAACAACGGTTAAACTTAAATCATATCCACCATGCGGAAGATTGGTCAAAACAATACTGTCTTGTTCTGAAAAGAAGCTACCATCCGATAATTCCCAAGTTACATTGTCTACATAAGTAGGATCAGTATTGTTGAACACTACAAAAGTTGCTGGCTCACAAACACTATCCACTGGTGTACTAAAAATAGGCTGAGGGATAGGGCTAACAATTACATCTGTTTGCAATACCAACGGAGTTGACTCACAATTATCGGTAATCGAAACACTGTAAGTTGTGGTAGCATTCGGACTTACTATAATGGAGTTAGTCGGTCCTGAACCGTTTGATCCTTCCGACCAAGCGTAATTATACGGAGAACCAATTCCATCAGCTGCAACAGCTGTTAAGGTAGCATTGTCACCTGGACAAATCGTTACATCTGGAGTAAGGGTTCCACTAATCGGATCTCTCAAGTCTACATAAATGGAATCAGTCCCTGATTGACATCCATCAGAATTGGAAGCAAATACAGAATAATACCCGGGTGCACTTGGTGATACAGGTTGTGGTGATACAGAGTCGTTGGTAAATGACCAATGATATTGGATACCCGTACCTCCAACACCTACTGCATTGAGTGTAGCAGTTCCATTTTCACAAATCAAGGTATCAGGAGAAACCGTTAAGCCCATCTGAACTCCATCCGGAACCACTACAGTATCACAAACGGAGCAACCAAGATAATTTCTTGAACAAACTACATAGGATCCAGAAGCGAAACCGCTCATGGAATCGGTAGCAACCCAAGTGGCGCCATCGTCATAACTGTATTCATCGGCAAAGGACGACACCACCGAAATGGATCCATCATTCAAACCGAAACAGCTAGGCTCATAACCACTAAGCGTTTGAGTCGGATCGAGTACCAGCATACTCATGGTATCACGATACTGTCCACAAAGTGTATTGGTTTCTCTTAAAATAAATCGATACAAACCTGGAAGGTTCACATTCACAGTAGGGTTCAATACACTATAGTTCGGTGAAAACTGAACAGATGGAGAAGTACCTGGAGGTGCTATATATTGCCACAACTTGCTGTTTGCTGAGTTGCTCAAAGTTCCGTTCAAAGTGATTGGCTGCCCGAAACACACGGTATCGTCTATACCAGCATCTGGAGTTGGGACATCACTCACATTGATCACCACAGTATCCCCCGACCCTGGACAAGATGGGTCTGAAGACGGAGAGGATACCACATATGAATGTGCTCCCGTAGTTGTTGGCGTTGCAATAACTGGACTTCCCGTGGTTGAACTCAAGTCTGGGTTTGGATCCCAAGCATAAACTCCATTACCACCAGATGCCGTTAGTGTAACATTGTTTCCTAAACAGATAGAAGTGGAACTAGCAGAAATATTGGCGGATACCTGAACTCCATAATCGGCCCCAATCTTGTAGTTACAAATAGAACCGGCATTACCATCCACCATGATGTAATAATTCTGACCAGGCGTCATTCCTGTGAATGAAATAGGAACCCCATTAGGCGAACCATTTACGTTCATGGATCCGTAACAACCATAGGTAGTAACCGGTCCATTGTCACATGTTCCTGGTACAGGCGAATTCAGTGAAAAAATCATCATCTGAATGCTATTACCTCCTCCAGAACATGTACCATAAACTCTTAATTGAACAGAAGATTGTGACGCCGTAAAGTACATAAACGAGTTGTTCTCGATTGAACCACAAAAGGCTGTGTTCAATTGAGCCCAGTGGTCGGCTGTGTATGGAGTAAGAGTGGTTGCTCCTGGTGTTGCATGGTAACCTTGTGTTGTCCCACAGAAACCATTCACTTGACAAATTTTAGGAACTCCAGAACATGGGTTCATGGTATTGGATGGCTCCGGTGAATTCGGATCACAAGTAGGCTCTGTAATAGGCGCCGTAACACAAATGGTAAAAGTCGGATTCGATGAAAGAGTTGAAGCAAAGTGATGCACGCGAATCCAATAAGTTACACCTACAAACAAGTTCGGTAGGTTGGCGTACTCAGTTCCACCATTTCCAGTATTGTTAACAGCGGTCAACGAAGATCCACCACAAGTTCCAGAATAAACTTGAACCACTGCATTGAAAGTCGTGGATCCAGTTACCTGAACCATGAGTTGAGGAGCGTTGGCAACGAAGGAGTACCAAACATCATCGTTGGCTGACCCCAAAGTACCTGGCTGTGACTGCGTTGCTCCAGCCGTTGTACCACTTACTGGGTTACAGCTGTTGGATGGATTCAATACGATTGCTCCACCACAATTGTCATTCGACGGTTGAGCAAAACTTGTAGTTGATAACAGTAGGGCGGTCAAACTAACCAACCATTTTAATAGCCCCTTTTTAGGGGTTTGGCGTGTAATATTCATAACCTTGATACAATCTCTAAAAGCTAAATTAGACTCTTTTGAAGTTTTTGTGAAATTTTTGTTCACAGTTTGTTATTTTATTGTCAAATACCATGCTGGATGAGTGTTTTTTAACATCACCTGATGATTTGAACTAGTCCACTGAATACGTGAATCTTATCGTTTGAAAAATCCTTGGCTCTGATATCCCAAGTGTAAACACCAGAAGGCAGAACTTTCCCTTTAAATGTGCCGTCCCATTGAGCATCTGGATCATTACTTTCCCACACCAATGCACCCCAACGATCTCTAATTTCCAAATCGAAACCGTAATTGTCGATTCCTTCGATTACTACAAACCAGTTTTGGTTGTGTTGATCGCCATCGGGTGTAAATGTATTTGGTGCAAAAACAATAACCTCTGGTATCACTTCAACTGTATGAAATACACTGTCGCGACATCCAAAATCCGTTATAGCAACCAATTGAACTTGATAATTATCCGCGTATCCATCTGGGAATGTAACACTTGGAGCATTCTCGTTTGAATACCCTGGATCACCTTGTTCGAAAGTCCATTCGTAACTCACTCCATCAATTGAAAGGTTATCAAATTGAACTTTTGTATTGAACATGGTTGGCTGACCAGGAGAAAAACGAAAAATAGCTTCCGGCAGTTTCATTGAATTCAAAAATTGTGGATAAGTAACCGAATCAATACAACCTTGTTGGTTGGTCAGTATCAATTGCACATCATAGCTTCCATGCATTAAAGGCATAGCGTCGATGGTATCTTGATCCAAGAAAAACTGGTCTTCGGCGACATTCCACACTGAGTTTACCCAAGTTCCGGCTGGACTTGTTATGTGCAACTCAAATATCGCAGGCTCACATTTTGCCGTGGTATCAACTGTAAAGGCTGGCGCTGGAATAGGTGACACATAGACTTCACTCGTCAAAACCAACGGTGTCGACTCACAATTATCCGTTATTGTGACTTGATATTGCATAGTATTCGGAGGAGTAACCGTTGTGGTATGATTCGCTCCTGAACCCGTATCACTGTTGCTCCATGCAAAGGTGAAAGGTGCTCCAAATCCATCTGCAGCATTTGCCGTAAGCATGGTTGAATACCCCGGACAAACCGTATCGTTTAGGGTTACGCTACCACTTATTCCTGGGCGCACATCTACGTAAATAGAATCAACTGCACTTTCACAGCCAAATTCATTTTCTGCATAAACAGGGTAATAAAGTGCATTCGCTGGACTAATGTTTTGAGTTCCACTTACATCATTGGTATGTGCCCAATGAAACTGGAAACTAGTTCCTCCATCTGCAGAGGCTACCATTGTAGCTGTACCATTTTCACAGATAAGCGTATCTGAACTTTTGTACAATACCACTGGATCTGGGTCTTCAACCAAAATTGGCACACATACTTGGCAACCGTGCACATCCTCTACACAAACATCATACGTTCCCGCAGCCAAACCGGATCCTAAATTATTGGTCGACCATGTAGTTCCATTGTCGAAACTGTATTGGGAAGCTTGCGGTCCGCTCATTTCAATTTCGCCATCTGCATCTCCAAAACAAGATGGAGGTGTTACGAGAGAATTGGCAGTCATTTGTTTGACATAAACCATTACCGTATCTCTACGTATTCCACAAACTGCACTCGTTTCTCTTAAAACAAAACCGTACTGACCAGGTTGATTCACTGTTACAGTAGGTGTTAATGAAGAATAGTTCGGTGAAAAATTAATCGTTGGATTAGGACTAATTCCTACATTAAAAAAGGACCATGATTTCATATTGCTGGTACTAGAAACAGTTCCAGACAAGGAAAAAGAGCTTCCAAAACAAACGGTATCATCCAAACCAGCATTCGGAGTTGGCGGATTCTCAACGAAAATGGTAAAAACTGCCGTGTCTTCATAATATGGAGAAGAACTCGTTGCTGCTTGATAAACTTTTACTGAATAAGTTGTGGTCGCTGTAGGAGTTACTGTTACATTGGTTCCACTTGTGGTATTTGATACACCATTTGTTACCAACCACTGAAACTGCGGAGCATTTAACCCCGGTGTGGCGATGGTAACCTGAGCAGAACTCCCAGCACAAATTGTTTGATCTGGTGAAGAAGGTGTACACGCAACGTTAGCTGAACCAAAAAAGTTCAAGTTCACATTCTGACTCGTCCCGCTGTAATTGGACAAACACAACAAATAGGTTTGACCTGCAGTTACAAAAAGAGAGTTCTCAAAATTTCCTTGATTAGCGCCAGCAGGCAGACCACCTGGAGGACACATTCCTGTAAATCCTTGACAAGGCGCATTCCAATTACAAGCTACAGGTGCCAACTGATTGTTTGCGATAGCCGTACAGGTTGTTGTGGAATTTTGGTAAGGCCACATAATCCAGTCAAAACAACCTCCACTTGCACCTTGAATTGACCAAGCCAAAGTACCTGAGCTCACTATCTGTATGGTAATAAAGGTTGAACTCGTTTCTCCTGAAAGCAAACACCCTGCATTACCCGGAGATGAATTAGGGTTTGTGGAAGGATTGGAAACCGTTCCAGTTCCAAAATCATAGTTATTTGTCCCAGCCACATTCGGTGAAATTGGAAAGCTTGGCATGGTACAACCTGGCACTGCTTCCGGACAGTCATTCGGTGGGTTATTGGGATTGAATTGACCAAAGGTCGAACCCAATATGCTGAGTGTAATTATTAGCAAGTAGATACTTTTCATCGTAGTTAATTTGTGCAGTTAACAAATGGGAATTCGTTCACAGGGTCCAAACCATGAACACCTATTTGAATACAGGTCAAATCAGATCCATAGGGGCCAAACCAAGATCTGAGTTCTTGTTCTGACAAAGAATCTAGGTCTTGGATTAGTATAAAAAATCGATTCGAATATTTATCCAATCTGACCACTTTAACGTTGGGATGATTTCTCAAATCATTTTCTTGATCCATCAATTGTTGTTCATCCTCAATGTTGAACATTCCTTGAGCAAATAAAAAAGTCGGGCTGGGCTGACTTGTAGTAGTTTGCGCGTAATAATACCCTGCACTGAATAACATCAGTATTACAAGCATTTTTTTCATAATTCCGTTCATAACTTAAATAGAACCGTTAATTTATTATTTGACCCTATCAGTTTAGACGTGTAAAAGTTTAGCAGGTTGCGTCAGTCTCAAATTTAGATTAATTGTTTATTAAAAAACAAGGGGCCAATAAAAATTGACCCCTTGCGATTATTTTTTGAAAAATTGTCGTAGCTCTAAATGAACTTGAAGTTTTTTCCTGGATAATAAGCCTGATCGCCCAACTCCTCTTCGATGCGCAAAAGTTGGTTATACTTAGCCATACGGTCGCTTCGTGAAGCCGAACCTGTTTTAATTTGACCTGTATTCAAGGCTACAGCTAAGTCCGCAATGGTAGAATCTTCTGTCTCTCCAGAGCGGTGACTCATCACAGATGTGTATGAATTTCTTGTTGCTAATTGAACGGATTCGATCGTTTCTGTTAAACTTCCAATTTGGTTCACTTTTACCAAAATGGAGTTTGCTACACCTTTATCGATACCTTCTTTCAAACGTTTCGTATTGGTTACGAACAAATCATCGCCAACCAATTGAACCTTATCTCCAATTTTGTCGGTCAACATCTTCCATCCGTTCCAATCGTCTTCGTCAAGACCATCCTCGATAGAAACAATCGGATACTTCTCTGTCCACTTCGCCCAGAAATCAACCATTTCTTCCGACTCCATGATTTGACCCGTTGATTCAAAAACGTATTTTCCTTCTTTGTAGAATTCAGAAGATGCCGCATCCAAGGCAATGTACATATCCTCTCCAGGTTTGAAACCTGCTTTCTCGATCGCCTCCAAGACTACTTCAATAGCCTCTTCATTAGACCCCAAGCTAGGAGCAAAACCGCCTTCATCACCAACATTGGTTGACATGCCTTTCGATTTCAATACATTCTTCAAGTGATGGAACACTTCTGTTCCCCAACGAAGTCCTTCTGAAAAAGAAGAAGCACCAAAAGGCATTACCATGAATTCTTGAATATCAATTAGGTTGTCAGCATGAGAACCTCCATTCAAAATATTCATCATAGGAACTGGTAAAGTGGTAGCTCCAACACCTCCGACGTATTTATACAAACCTAAACCGGCCTCTTGAGATGCTGCTCTAGCACAAGCCAAAGAAACACCTAAGATTGCATTTGCACCTAGTTTTGATTTATTCTCTGTACCATCCAAAGCAATCATTATTGCATCAATGCGCTTTTGGTCAAAGATGTCCATTCCTTCCAAAGCAGGCTGAATCAAGTTGTTGATGTTTTCAACTGCCTTCAACACTCCTTTGCCCAGGTACATGCCTTTGTCACCATCGCGCAACTCAACCGCCTCGTGACCTCCAGTGGACGCTCCTGATGGAACTGCAGCACGTCCAACAAAACCATTTACAGTTGTTACATCAACCTCTACAGTTGGATTACCACGTGAATCCAAGATTTGGCGTCCTTTAACGCTCGCTATATAACTCATGCTTAATTATTTTTCATGTTCGCAACAAACTGATCGAATAGGTAGCGAGAGTCGTGAGGACCCGCAGAAGCCTCTGGGTGGTATTGTACCGAAAATACTGGCTTCCCTTTCAATTCAATTCCAGCAACTGTATCATCATTCAAGTGAATGTGAGTAACGTCTATGTGGTTGCTAGCTTTTACACTCTCTTCATCGATCACGAAACCGTGGTTTTGAGAAGTGATTTCGCCTTTGCCTGTTTTCAAGTTCTTGATTGGGTGATTGATTCCGCGGTGTCCGTTGAACATTTTGCGCGTTTTCAATCCTTGTGACAAACCTAAAATTTGGTGACCTAAACAAATTCCGAAAATCGGACGTCCATCTTCTACCAATTCCTTTACCAAAGAAATTTCTCCAGGCATTGCTGATGGGTCACCAGGACCGTTAGACAACATATAACCATCTGGATTAAATGAATCCAAATCGGCTTTCGTTGCATTGTGCGGGAAAACTTTCACGTGACATCCGCGCTCAACCAAGCATCGAACAATGTTCTTTTTCACGCCGAAGTCCACCAAGGAAACCTTCAAACTTGCATTTTCTGGTTTTACTTCGAAAGGTTCTGTTACACTTACTTTCGAAGAAAGCTCTAACCCTTCCATTGAAGGAACCTTATCCAAAAGTGTTTTTAACTCATTTTCATCGAGAATTTCAGATGAAATGATGGCATTCATCGCCCCAGCATTTCGGATATGTCTAACCAAAGCTCTCGTATCTACATCCGTAATACCAACTCGGTCGTTATCCTTCATGTATTGATCCAAAGAAGCATATCCCGAAGGGCGCGAATATCCATCTGAGAATTTCTTGGTTACCAAACCTGCAATTTTCATTGAATCAGATTCTACTTCTTCACTATGCACACCGTAGTTTCCGATGTGAGCTGTGTTCATGATTAGAATTTGACCAAGGTAAGATGGGTCTGTAAAAACTTCCTGATACCCAGTCATTCCTGTATTAAAGGCAATCTCTCCTGTGGTCGTTCCAATTTTTCCTGTCGATTTCCCTTTGAAAACCGTTCCATCTGCTAGCATTAAAACTGCCGGTTGTTGTTCCGTCATCCCAAAAAAATTTTGACAAAATTACGTATAAATTCAGAGATGTTGGGGTGATTTCGCTAGTTCCTTTTTGAAAATTTAGATTCTACCACGCCAGACACTAACCTTCTCAATTCAAACACATTTTTTTGAATTCCAATAATTCGCCAAAATATGACAGAAGCCACAGGTCAATCCGCGTATTGTCTGACAGAAATAAGCTATCTTACTGACGCTAATTCTATTAAATACAGAAACATTTCAAAATCCAACTATGAAAAAACTCATACTATTAACCTTTTCTTGGCTAGCGGTCAGCGGATCATTTGCTCAAGAAGCCAAGGTTAATTTTCAAGCCAAGGAATACACCATTGTTTCGAATGCTGGAAATTTACAATCATGGTCAGGCCAAAACTTGGGCATTCCATTTTGGTTACATCTAAAACACATCCCATCTGTCGCTGAGCGAAACGAGCTTCAAGAATTGGGCATTGTCATTCAAAGTTTTATTCAGGGAAAAACGTATCTCGTTTCTTTGACTCAACCCTTGGTTCAGTTGCCGAGTTGGGTTGAAGGCTTTACCGTTTTAACCGCGGAAGAAAAAACGGACCATCGCTTGTATATTGATGACATCAACCCTGAATCCTTTGTTGGGAAAAAGGTTCGTTTGGAAATTTACGGCATACCAACAGGAGATCACAGCGACTTTTTTGCTTTTTGTAGCAAGCACCAATTGAAACCTGTACAATTCAATCCAAACAACCCTCACTTTTTTGAATTGGACATAGATCCTTCTCTGGTACACGAATTGGGTGAGGTTCAAAGCTTGTACTGGATTGAGGCGTGGTCGGGTCCAGGTGTAAAGGATGACACCGAAGGTCGAACACTGCATCGAGCAAGTGCTTTGGACACAAGAATGCCAAACGGACGAAATTATACAGGAGAAGGGATTGGAGTACTTGTTAGAGATGACGGTATTGTGGGACCACACATCGATTTTGAAGGAAGGCTCGACAATTCTTTCGCTACCAACACTGGTCAATCACATGGTGATGGTGTCGCCGGTATTATGGCTGGAGCTGGTAATCTCGACCCACAAAAACGAGGAATGGCTCCTGGAGCGGATGTTCACGTAGTGAATTACGTGTCCAACCACCAAGATGCGGCTACCACTACCCTCATTACCAACGGAACGGTTCTAATTACGAACTCCTCTTATTCAGATGGATGTAATGGTGGTTATACAGGCAACACTGTAAATGTAGATCAACAAATGATTACCTATCCAAACCTCTTGCATGTTTTTTCTGCAGGTAACTCCAACGGACAAAATTGTGGATACGGAGCGGGTAATCAGTGGGGAAATATTACTGGAGGACACAAACAAGGTAAAAATGTGATTGCCACAGCTAACGTGTTCTACGATGGTTCCTTGGTGAACTCGAGTAGTCGCGGACCTGCTTACGATGGTAGAATCAAACCAGACATAGCCGCTAACGGACAAAACCAATTGTCAACGAATGAAAATAACACCTACCAGAGTTTTGGTGGAACCTCTGGTGCGGCACCTGGTATTGCGGGTATTTCCGCGCAGTTGTATCAAGTATATCAAGAAGCGAACAACAATTTACTCCCTGAAAATGCCTTGATTAAGGCTACTCTATTGAATACCGCCAATGATGTCGGAAATGTTGGTCCCGATTTCAAATTTGGTTGGGGGATAGTAAATGCTCTTCGTGCGGCTCGATTAATAGAAGATGGGCGCTATCAAGATGGCCTTGTGGCCAATGGTATAACAAACAACCTGAGCATTAATGTACCTGCAGGCACAAAGGAGGTTCGCTTTATGCTTTACTGGAATGATGTTCCAGCAACTGCTTCAGCTTCTACCGCCTTGGTGAATGACTTAGATTTAGTCGTAACCGATCCATCTAGTGGTACTCATTTACCTTGGGTATTGGACCCAACACCGAATGCCGCAAACCTAGATGCTCCGGCTACCAATGGCGCTGATCATTTGAACAATATGGAGCAAGTGTTGCTGACAAATCCTCAAGCAGGAACATACAACCTCGCCATTACTGGCTTCAATGTACCCATGGGACCTCAAAAGTATTATGTCGTTTACGAATTCATCATGAATGATGTTGAAGTTATATATCCCAATATGGGCGAACCTATCATTTCTGGGTCTACTCAAACCATTCATTGGGACCAAAACGTGAGTGGTAATGCCCTGCTTGAATACTCTACAAACAATGGTACGTCCTGGCAGAACATTGCAACAGTTACTAACGGAAGTACCAACTATGACTGGTCCGTACCTAGCACCACTACCGGTTTGGCAAAGGTGAGGGTGACAGTAAATGGGACCACTGACGAAAGCGACTCCACCTTTTCTATTGCCCCTTTAGTAACGGGCTTACAATTGGTGCAAGTTTGCCCTGACAGCATGCGCTTTACATACAATGCTCTGAGTGGTGCAGAAGAATACGACCTATACTTGCTTGGAAATAAATACATGGAAGTAGAAGGTACAAGCACGAGTACGACCTTGAGTTTACCGGTTAACAATATCAATGATGAATTGTATTACGCTATAAGAGCCAGAAACACGAACTTGAATTGGACCACCGAAAGAACCATTGCTCAGTATTACGGTGGTGGGTTGTTGAATTGTACCTTGAACAACGATCTATCTGTTATTCAAATCAACAGCAACGAAGGAAACTTCTCTCCACTTTGTGGTTCTGGAGATGGAATTGTGTCTGTGAAAATTTCAAATCCTGGAATCAATAGTCAAAACAATATCCAATTAAGCTACCAGATGGATGCTCAAACACCTGTTGTTGTAAACTATCCAAACACGTTAACCTCCGGACAAATAATTGATTACTCCTTCACCCAAACTGTTACAGGACTAGCAGCTGGAAGTCATACCTTGCTTTGTAAAATTATGTCACCTGTAACTGACGAAAATCCACAAAACGACAGCATCGTGTACACGTTTAATGTGCAAACTGCAGGAATCTCTAGTCCAAATGTGGATGATTTCGAAAACAATGCTCTGGATCGCTGGACGATTGTTAACCCTGACAACGACAATACATGGGAAATCAAAACAGCTCCAGGTCCTAATGGAACAGCAAGTAATAAGACATTTTATGTTGATCACTTTACTTATTCCGACGAGGATGAAGAAGACGATTTAATCTCTTCCATTTATCAATTGAGTAACGCGAATCCTCAATTGCGTTTCGATTTGGCCAAGGCTCAATATAGTGCTACCTATTCGGATGAATTGAAGGTCTTTATTTCTACTGATTGTGGAGCTACTTGGGAACAAGTCTATCATAAGACTGGAGACAATTTAGCAACTGTTACCAATCAAGCTGGTTCTTGGACCCCAAGTAACGCGTCACAATGGAGAGAAGAAATCATCAATTTGAATGGTTATGAAGGTGCAAATGCACAATTTAAAATTGTAGCCATTAATGGATACGGAAATGGTACCTATATCGACAACTTTAATGTACAAGAAAGTGGTGTCGGTTTACCTGAATTATCGGAAGGAAGTTTCTCTCTTTTCCCGAACCCAACACAAAACGATGTCACCATTATCAATAACACGCGCAATGCTGCACAGATTACTGTTATGGACATACAAGGAAAGGTTTTGGGTACATTCGAACTGAGCGCGAACAATTCAAGCACATCTATTTCGTTAGAAGCATACACTACGGGTGTATATCTGTTCCAAATCAATACTGAAAATGGATCAAAAACCTATAAGGTTCAAAAACAATAAAGATACTTGGGAGAGATAGCCATCTCCCAATTATTCCAACAAAGAAGGGACGCCATTCGGTATCCCTTCTTTTTTATGCCATAAAAATATACGAACTCGACTCAGCTTCGATTGGACTGATTCAGAGACCAAACGTTACTCAACTAAAAATGATCTCAGGATGTCTGCGCAAGCAATAGCCGGTAGACTTAAAATTGAACCAACATTCTGATCAGTTGTGCTACCAAGTGGTTTGGCTGTCAAATGACTCAAAAAAAATGGGAGACCACAATCGGACTCCCATTTCTTATTCTTAAAGAATTCTTCTTATTTCTCTTCTGCATTTTCAGCATCATCAGCTGCTTCGTCTTTCGACTCTTCAGTTGATGCTTCCGCTTCTGGAGTTGCAGTTTCTTCAGTTGTTTCTTCAACTGCCTCAACTGTTTCAGTTGCTTCTGTTTTCTTTGCTCCACCTCTTCTAGAACGACGAGTTGTTTTCTTCGCTCCGTCATTAGTGTAAAGCTCATTGAAGTCAACCAATTCGATCATACACATTTCCGCGTTGTCACCCAAACGGTAACCAGTGCGGATAATACGTGTGTAACCTCCCTCACGGTTTGCAATTTTAGGAGCTACCTCGCGGAACAATTCGTTCACGATGTCCTTGTTTTGCAAATAGCTGAATACGGTTCTTCTAGAGTGCGTAGAGTCTGTTTTTGACTTTGTCAAAAGTGGCTCCACGTATACTCTCAATGCTTTTGCCTTCTCAACTGTTGTGTTGATGCGTTTGTGCAAAATAAGAGAGCTCGCCATGTTAGATAGCATCGCCTTTCTGTGGGCTGACTTTCTACCTAAATGATTAAATTTTCTTCCGTGTCTCATCTTAAATCTTTATAAAGTTTAATCTTTATCTAATTTATACTTGGCAACGTTCATTCCGAAAGTCAAACCTTTGTTGTCTACCAAGTCTTCCAACTCAGTCAAAGACTTTTTACCAAAGTTTCTGAATTTCAATAAATCGTTTTTGTTGTAAGACACCAAGTCTCCCAACGTTTCTACGTCTGCTGCTTTCAAACAATTCAAGGCGCGTACAGAAAGATCCATATCTACCAATTTTGTCTTCAACAATTGACGCATGTGCAATGAAGTTTCGTCGAATTCTTCTGTTTCTGCTTTCACCTCGCTGTCCAAAGTAATTCTCTCATCAGAGAACAACATGAAGTGGTGAATCAAAATTTTAGCAGCTTCTTTCAACGCTTCTTTCGGGTGGATAGAACCATCAGTTGTGATGTCTAAAACCAACTTTTCGTAGTCTGTTTTTTGTTCTACACGGAAGTTTTCGATTGCGTATTTTACGTTTTTAATTGGCGTAAAGATTGAATCGATAGCGATAGTTCCAAATGGTGCACTCGCGCTTTTGTTTTCTTCTGCAGGAACGTAACCGCGACCTTTAATGATCGTCAATTCCA
>JAOASF010000146.1 GCA_025210175.1 Crocinitomicaceae bacterium
GCTCCATCCAAATGAAGAGGTAAATTGTTTTCCTTACACCAAGCCGAAATTTTCTTTATTTCTTCAAAATCATAAATGCCAATAGAGGAGGTGGAGCCATTTATGATTTTGAAGAAATAAAGAAAATTTCGGCTTGGTGTAAGGAAAACAATTTACCTCTTCATTTGGATGGAGCTCGCTTGATGAATGCGCTAGTAGAAACGAAAATCGATCCGAAAAAATACGCTGCAGCCTTCGATTCTATTTCACTTTGTTTGTCGAAAGGATTGGGAGCACCGGTCGGTTCCTTGTTGATCGGTTCAAAGGATTTTATCAAACAATCTCGCCGAGTAAGAAAGGTGTTTGGTGGAGGGATGCGACAAGCAGGATTCATTGCTGCTGCTGGACTGCATGCTTTGGAATACCATGTAGATCGTTTGGCTGTTGACCATGATCACGCGCGACAATTGGAGGCTGCTTTCCAGCAAAAAGCTTGGGTTCAGGAGGTTCTTTCTGTAATGACCAACATTGTAGTGGTGGTACTAAAAGACGCTAACAAAAGAGATCAATACATTCAATCCTTCGCCGACAATGGGATAAAATGCATGGCCTTCGGGGAAGGAATGCTTCGCTTTGTCACCCACCTGGATGTTTCGGAAGCAGATATTCAAAAAACCATTGAAGTGATTCAGAAATTGGCATGATTCGGTTATTCCTCATAGCGCTTTTGTTCCTAGTAGCCTGCGAAGATAAGCCGGCCGAAACCATAGAGCTGAGTGACCTGATTGAAGGTGTAGGAGAGGAGGATACTACAAGGTTAGCCATCCCCAAAGCCACTTATAGCGATAGCATGCATCCTTCATTGCGCTTACTTTGCGATTCTTTGGCGGTGCAACTGAACGATGTACTTCCTCTCGATACGGGATTGTACCTGAAACAATTCCAAGCCAAATCGAAGGAAAGTTGGCAGTTGTTAGATGGTCGACTTCATTACTTTCAGTTCAAAGATTCCCTGCAGAGTAAAAATGCTTTTTTCAACTGGTTGGACTGCTTTGGGATCAACTGCTCCCCCTTAGGTTTATGGGAAGAGGCGAAAGTGTCGAAGCAAAATGAATGGGTGATTGTCTTCGAAAAAGAAATTCTCTACGTTCAAAGCGATTGGTACTTTCAAGGGGAACCCTTGATGAACGAGCAATTTTTAAACAAAATAGAAGAATTAAAACCAAAGGATTGAATTTTATTCGTTTTGCAAATGCCAGCTCTCAAAAAGACGATTTGGTGGATAAAGCAGGACGATAAATGGATAAAAAGAAAGAAAAATGAAATTAGTCAATAGAGGATACATGTTGGTTCGACCAACTCGCGCCTTTCAAGAATGGGCACAAAAAGCAAACACAGATTTATTCATCGACCTGGACCACAACGAAGGAACGGTTTATCTTATTGAAGAGGACTTTTTGGAAGAAGAACCCATAATTGAAGAGAGTTTCAAGAAAATTTTACTGCACGAAATAGAAGCCGTTACCGACGAGGAGGATGCTTGGCCAGAAGCGTTCAATCGCGAATTGTTCGATCAGTTCTTCACCGTAGAATTTGGAAGCATGGTCTTGGACCTACACAAAAGTGATTTGAGAAAAGACTAATGAGGCCTGGGCTGAAAAGTTAGCTCAAAGCCAAGTTGGAATTGAAATATGTAGGGTCGGTCGAAACTTCTTGGTCGACCCAAGTGGGTTGTTCAAAAGCTTCGTCCTCACTTTTCAATTCAATTTCTGCCAAAAGCAATCCGGCATGCTTGCCTTCAAAAAAATCGACTTCCCAGGTGTGTTCACCCACAGGTATCAAATACCTTGTTTTTTCTACTATGCGAGTACCACAAAGCCCAAGTAAGGCTTCGCCTTCATTGAAAGGGATTTCGTATTCAAACTCTGCTCTTGTGAAACCAACAGTCTTGCTTTTTATCGTCAAATAAGCTCGGTCTTTCTTCAATCGAACACGAATGGTGTTCCCATTGCCCTTTTCACTCAGATATCCCTGCTTCAAAGGCGTGCCTGGGAGGTTCTTGAGGTGGTCCTTCAGTTCATCCTTTACCAAGAATTTGCGTTCTATCTCAACCATTTTACTTTCTGCTTCTGTTCGTGCGACAAAGAAACCTATTTTTGCCATATGTCCGAACTGAGAAGACTCACGCTCGATCAAATTGATATCCAGAAATGGGAAGCCTTGGTTTCGCAACAAACGGACTATTCCTATCACGCATTTGTTGCATTTCTTTCTTTGCTGGAGTCTCCGATCGATTTTGTCGTTTTGGGCGATTACGATGGAGGGATGGTGCTACCAGTCAAGAAAAAATGGGGAATTGAAGTGGTTTACACGCCCTTTTTTCTTCCTTTTTCGCGTTGGATGGGAAAAAGCGTGACATTTGAAGAACTCTTCGTCTTTCTTCAAAAAGAGGTACAAGAGTTAAACTTTTTACTTCATTTTCCTGGTGATCTTCCCTTCCCAACAAGGTGCTATCAAGTTTGGGCCAACAAGGGCTACAAAACCCAAACGCAGCGATCCCTAAAAAAGGCCGAAAAGCACGAGTTTGAATGGATGACCAATCCAGACCTTATGACTTGTGCACGTTTCGTTACGAAAGAGCTCTTACAAAAAGACATAAAATTGAGTCCAACTGAGGGTGAAAAACTCATACAAATACTAGTAGGCCTGCAGGAAAAAGGGAAACTTCACACCCTTGCTTTGCAACAGGAAGGCCAGCTGGTGGCTTGTCAATTTTTTATCGAACAAAACAAGCGCTTTTACTACCTCAAAGGGGCAGCACAAGCCGAGGCGATGAAAAATGGAGCCATGTATTTCTTGATGCATCGCCAACTCACCCTGATTCAGGAAAAGGGAGGTACACTCGACTTTGGAGGTTCACACCTCGATGGAATCCGACAATTCTACTTGAATTTGGGTGGAGAAGACCGTCATTACTACCATGTTCAATGGACGAAGGCACCTTTTTGGTATCGCTGTTTGAAGTTTTTCCGCAATAAAATTGTTGGCAAATAGCCCATCTTGTGTGTAAAACGCAAGTCTAGAAGCATTACTTTTGGGCATGTTCCCAATTGTTCCGCAAAATAGTACACCTCGTTGGGTTATCATCGTAGTCGACTTGTTGCTCTCGTCGCTATCCTTGGCCTTTGCCTACGCCATTCGTTTCGATATCAAGGCACAAAACTCTGGTTTAACCGAAGAATGGGCCATTTTGAGCAAATCACTGCCCATCTTTTTCGCTACTAAGTTTGTGGTGTTCTATTTGTTCAAGATTCACAAAGGCTTGATTCGCCACACTTCTACGGAAGATTTGAAGCGAATTTTCTTGGCTTCGTCCATTTCCAGTTTACTTTTTCTAGTCTTTGGTTTGGTTCGCTTTTACGCCATCGATCGATATTACCTTTTTCCTTCTTCGGTTCTCATTTTAGAGTATTTGGCGTCGTTCTTTTTCTTGATTGGAATGCGTTTCACCGTAAAAATGCTCTATTTAGAGTCTATTAAAACCAAGGAAACAGCCGAGCGTGTGGTGATTTATGGAGCTGGAATATCGGGTTTGATTACCAAACGAACTATCGAGAAAGACATCCGCATTTCGTACAACATTTTGGGCTTCTTGGACGACAACCCCAAAATGGCAGGTACCCGACTCGAGGGAGTGGGGATTTATCATGCCGACAAATTGGAGATGCTCATCAAGGATGAAGGAGCCACACTTGTTATCCTAGCCATTCAAGATCCCGACAAGGCTCATCAGAAAAAAGTGATTGAAACTTGTTTAAAATACAACGTCAAAATTCAAAAGGTTCCGAGCCCTAAGTCTTGGATCAACGGTGAGTTTTCGACCAAACAAATGGGGAAAATCCGTATCGAAGACCTGTTGGGACGTCCGCCTATAGCCTTGGATCAACAAGCTATTTCTGACCAAATACAAGGAAAAAAAGTGGTGGTAACGGGAGCTGCAGGGTCGATAGGAAGTGGGCTGGTTCGCCAAATTTTGAACTACCATCCGAGCATGATTTACTTGGTTGACCAGGCTGAGTCGGCTTTGTACGATCTGCACATCGACTTACTTTCCATCAATAAAACCTATCCGCTCGAAGTGGTAATCGGGGATATAAGAAACAAGGATAGAATGGACCGCTTGTTTGCCTTCGCCAAACCAGATATCGTCTTTCATGCTGCTGCGTACAAGCATGTACCGCTAATGGAAAACAATCCGAGTGAGGCGGTGTTGACAAATGTACTTGGTACGCGCAACTTGGTAGAAGCGTCTGTGGCCAATGAGGTAGACAAGTTTGTAATGATTTCTACCGATAAGGCCGTGAATCCCACCAATGTAATGGGCGCTTCGAAACGAATTGCAGAAATGGTAGCCCAAAAGGCCAATGGATTGAATCGGACGAAGTTTGTAACCACGCGCTTCGGAAATGTTTTGGGGTCCAATGGTTCCGTCATTCCCCTTTTTCAAAAACAGATTGATCAAGGTGGTCCGTTGACTATAACAGACGAGCGAATTACCCGATTTTTCATGACCATTCCTGCAGCGTGTCAACGCGTTCTTGAGGCCGGAGCGATGGGGGAAGGAGGTGAGATTTTTGTATTCGACATGGGTGAATCCGTTAAAATCATTGACTTGGCTAAGAAAATGGTTTCTCTCAGCGGATTGGAATTAGGGAAGGATATTGAAATCAAGATTACCGGACTTAGACCGGGGGAAAAATTATACGAAGAATTGTTGTCGGACGAAGAAAATACGCTTCCTACCCATCATCCCAAAATATTGAAGGCCAAGGTTCGTTCCTATACCGACGATTTGGACCAAGAAATAGTCAATTTAATTGATCTATTCAATACCCAAGACAATCAAAAAATCGTTTTGAAAATGAAGAGCTTGGTGCCAGAATTTGTCTCCAATAATTCTGAATACGAACAACTAGATAAAAAATGATAAAACCATTTGAAATTCAGGTACGCTTCGCTGATATTGATGTTATGGGACATGTGAACAATGCCGTTTACCTGTCTTATCTGGAAATGACGCGGGTGTATTACTTGGAACAACTCTTAGGTGAAAAATGGGATTACAATACCGATGGTTTCCTTTTGGCAAGAAATGAAGTGGATTATATCAAACCCATTTTGCTGCATCAAAAACCGAAGATTCGCTTGTATACCGACCACATCGGTAATCGATCCTTTACCTTTGGCTACGAAATTACCGTGAATGAGGAAGTAATGACCAAGGCAAAATCGGTTTTGGTAGCCTTCAACAACAAAGAGCAAAAACCCATTGCAATTCCTGACAAACTGCGCGAAGCTTTGGAGAAACTTGTACCTTAAGGAACAATTATTGATACAACTGAAAAAAACAATTCGAATGAAACGCTTTTTACTGGCCTTACTCGTGAGCCTTCCTTTTTCTTATCAAGCACAAATTGAAAATCCAACTGAACAGGAGCCTTGTTGGAAAAAATCGCAACCACCAGCAGGTAGACGCTACCTCGATTTTGAATGTGGGAAATTGGCGGGTGTTGTAGATTGTAACGAAAAACTAGGCTTCGATGAACGAAGTAACACCATCATTCTGGCTAAGAGCGGTGCGGCATTTACGGGAGTCTGCGAAACCTGTCATTCCAATGGATTGCTCGAGCGACGAATCAATTTTGTCAATGGAAAAGAAGACGGAAAGGACACTACTTTTTACCGTACCGGCTGTGTACAGGTCATTCGTTCTTTTATCCAGGGAACGGAAAATGGTCAGTGGTTGTATTACTACGATTCCACGCGTCAGTTGGCTTGGGAAATGAACTATTTTGTTGGTGAAAAGCATGGTAAGCATGTCTACTTCAAGAAAAATGGAGATACCACTTTGTTAGAAAATTACAAGAACGGAATCTTGAATGGAACCAAGCGAACGTATTACAACGATGGTTCAGTGGAAAGAGAAATCAACTACAAGGATGGGAAGTTTCACGGTTCTTTTAAAGTGTATTCTGCTGATGGCAAAATTGTAGATGAATTGAATTATGTGGAAGGTCAGAAGGATGGATTGAACAAATATTACTACAGTGATGGAACCTTGCTAAGAACCGAATACTGGGATGAAGGAGTGAAGAATGGCGACTTTAAAGTCTATTTCATTCAAGGTCACCTACAGTCTCATGAAGTATATAAAAAGGGGAAGAAAGAAGGAACTTGGGTAGAATATTATGCCGACCAGAAATTGAAGCGTCGCGCAATTTATAAAAAGGATGAATTGATCGAAGATCACCAATACAACGCCGATGGCGAAGAGGTGTATACCTTTGGTGTAGAAGTGGAGGAAGAGGTAGTTGAAGATGATTTGATTCCTTTTGAGGATACCACCAAGTCCAAGAAAAAGAAGAAAAAGACAAAGGCTCCGAAAGAGAAAAAAGAGAAGAAAAAGAAAAAGGATTAAATCCGATTAACAGTAAAGTTGAATCAGCCGCATTGTCGAAAGAAGTGCGGCTGTTTCCGTTCTGAGACGGTTTTTCCCGAGATCCAATTGCGTCCATCCATATTTTGAGGCCAATTGAACTTCATCCATTGTGAAATCTCCTTCCGGTCCAATAAGTATGGGTTTGCTTTCCGCAATCTCCAGGTAGTTTTGTTTTTCTTCAGCCAATTCGTCGTAACAATGTGCAATGTAGCCCTTTTGTTCTTGAACGAATTCTGAAAATGGAGTCAAGTCGGTTAACTCGGGTTTGTATGTCCGCTGGCTTTGCTTCATGGCAGCAATTACGATCTTTTCCAAGCGCTCCATTTTGACCATCTTGCGCTCGTTGTTTTTGCATTTCAACAAGGTTACTTTATCCAAACCTAGTTCAGTGGCCTTTTCCAAAAACCACTCGAGCCGATCCATGTTTTTGGTAGGGGCAATGGCAATATGAACAGGAAACTTGGGAGCCTCCTCTTGTGCATGAAATTCGAGAATGCTAACGGCTGTTTTTTTTGGATGAGCCAATTCAATCGTGGCTACGGCTTTCAAGCCCTTTCCGTTGCATAAATAGATTTGTTTACCTGTATCCAAACGCAAAACCTTGGCCACATGCATGCTTTCTTCCTCGGAGAGAACATAATTTGCTTGCGCTTGAGTTAAGTCTATCTGATAGGCGGTATGCATCAGTGCATGAGTTTAAAAAGAAGTTCTTTGGCCAATTCCATGTCCGAAAATTCTCGGTTTCCCAAACCCTTGCTTTTGAGATCGTATTCGTGCAACAAGCCGATGTTGGTGTTGATTTTTTTGGGAGGATATATCTTTTGGTATTGGCGGTATTGCTTTAAAATAAAGGGATGGGTAATCTTTGCTGCTTTCATCGCTTCAGCATCCGAACCCTTGGTGAAATGCAAGCGCATCAATTTGGAAAACAAACCAAATAAGGTGCTCGTAATCATAATCAGATTTCCACTCTTTGGATTTTTGTCGTAATAATCCACAATGCGCATGGCTTTTGGGACATCGCGTTTGCCGACGGCTTCCACCAATTCGAAATTGTTGTAGTCCTTCGAAATACCAATGTTTTCCTCGATGTGCACGTCATTGATGGTTTGACCCTTTTCGATCAAAATGCTCAACTTGTTCAACTCATTGTGAATGCGACTCAAATCGGCACCAATCGACTCAGCCAAAAGTGAACAAGCTTTGTGAGAGATATCGTAGCCCAATTCCTTTACAATACCTTGAATGTAATCCTGAAGTTGGTAGTCGCGCACCTTGTCCGACTTAAAAACGACTCCTTTCTTGTTGATTGCGGAACTCAGTTTGGATCGTCCGTCGAAACTGCTGTGTTTGTGACAAATCACCAATACAGTAGACGGTTGTGGGTTTTCCACATATGGAAGCAAATCTGGGAGCTTGCGCTTTAATTCCTGGGCTTCGCGAACGATTACT
Organism: Crocinitomicaceae bacterium; assembly: GCA_025210175.1. Classification (GTDB taxonomy): domain Bacteria; phylum Bacteroidota; class Bacteroidia; order Flavobacteriales_D; family Crocinitomicaceae; genus UBA2040. Next base: position 7,931 of record JAOASF010000146.1, read on the forward strand.
ACTCGTCTCTCGGCCATCATCGGATATCCTTTGGCTTCGGCAACGATGGTGGTAATGTCGGTTTCCTTTCCGTAAAGAATGCTCAGGTTGAAGTCCTTTTCATGCTCCTCAAGTGAATGCTCGAGGATGGCATCCGAAATGCGATCGATGTAATAACTTTCTTCCCCGTGAAGAAGGTAAACCGGTGCAAATTTCTTTTGCTTTATATCCTTTATGATGTTCGCGTACGACACGTCTTATTTTTTGTGGTTGGCCCAAATTTGAATCAATTCAACTAGGGTGGAAGTGGCTTTTTCCATATCCTGAACACTAACGTATTCCAAGCGCGAGTGAATCGCCATTTCTCCTGTAAAGATGTCCGGACAAGGTAGGCCCAAGAACGACAAACGAGAACCGTCCGTTCCTCCACGAATCAAGTCCAATTTCACCGGCAAGTCCAATTTTTCCATCGCTTGCATGGCATAATCTGTAACGAAGGGAACGGTGTCCAATACTTCACGCATGTTGCGGTATTGCTCCGTCACCGTGAAGGTCGATTTCAACGTTGGGTAATTGGCCAAAGTAGCATTCCACAGTTCTTTCAATCGATCTTCGTGCTTGTACAACAGTTGTGTGTCGTGATCGCGAACAATGAAGGTCACTTGTGCTGTTTCCAATTCGCCTGACATGCTCACTGGGTGAACAAATCCTTCGCGTTTTTCAGTCGTTTCAGGCGACCATTCGTCCTTCGGCAAAGAAGCGACAAAATCTGCAACCACTTTCAAGGCGTTGACCATTTTTCCTTTGGCGTATCCGGGGTGTTGCGCAATTCCGTCTACAGTAATCGAAACGGCATCTGCTGAAAATGACTCGTTTTCAATACTTCCCAATGGGCCTCCGTCTAATGTGTAACCATAATCTGCATTCAAGCGCTCCATGTTCAAAAAGTCCACTCCGCGACCAATTTCCTCGTCGGGTGTAAACAATACGCGAATCTTTCCATGCGGAATTTGTGGGTTTTGCATCATGTATTCTGCAAAAGCCATAATGATAGCAACACCGGCCTTGTCATCTGCTCCCAACAAAGTGTGACCAGAAGCAGTAATGATATCATCTCCGATTTTCTTGGTTAAATAGGGGTGGTTCTTCGCGCTCAATACCTGCGTTGTATCGTCTGGAAGGGTAATGTCTTGTCCTTGGTAATTGCGGTGAACAATCGGTTTTACATTGGTTCCCGAACAATCAGGAGCGGTATCCATGTGCGAACAAAAACAAATTGTAGGTACTTCGTAAGCCAAATTAGACGGAATGCTTCCAAAAACATATCCATGCTCATCCATTTCCACTTCCTCCAATCCGAGGTCCTTTAGCTCTTGTGTCAAAACACGCGCCAAGTCAAGCTGCTTAAGGGATGAAGGGAAGGTCTCGGAACCAGGTTGTGCTGTAGTATCTATCTGTACGTAGCGAAGAAAACGCTCTTCTACGGTGTATTTGTTTGCCATTGTTTTTTGTTGTTGCCCAAAGATAGTTATTAGTTCAGAGTTCAGGGTTTAGATTACGGATTACAAATTGGCAGATTGCAAATTAGAAGATTTAATATTTTTATTTACTCACACTCACACTCACAC
>JAOASF010000147.1 GCA_025210175.1 Crocinitomicaceae bacterium
AGGTTAGCGTAACCTACAAAGGGACCTTGCTCAATGGGGAAGTTTTCGACGAAAGAAAAGAACCCATTTCATTCAATTTGAGAAACTTAATTCCAGCTTGGAAGGAAATTATTCCAGGGTTAAAAACCGGAACGAAGCTCCAACTTATCACTCCACCCAGCATGGGATATGGTTCCGATGAGCAGGAAAAAATTCCAGCCAATTCCATTCTCATTTTTGAAATTGACTTATTGTCTGTAGAATAGACTTTTTTTAAGTTTTTTGCTTGTCGTTCCCAGCCTAAGTGACTACTTTTGGAACCGACAAAATCGAAATTTTAGCACAATGAGTGTACTAGTTAATAAAGATTCAAAAGTAATCGTACAAGGATTTACAGGTTCTGAAGGAACTTTCCACGCAGGCCAAATGATTGAATACGGAACCAACGTTGTTGGTGGAGTTACTCCAGGAAAAGGAGGTTCTACTCACTTGGACCGTCCGGTATTTAACACAGTATCAGAAGCTGTTACGAAAACAGGTGCTGATGTAAGTATCATTTTCGTTCCACCTGCATTCGCTGCAGATGCGATTATGGAAGCTGCAAGTGCTGGAATCAAAGTTATTGTTTGTATCACTGAAGGAATTCCTGTAGCAGACATGGTAAAGGCAAAAGAATTCATCAACGGATTTGATTGTCGCTTGATCGGACCTAACTGTCCAGGTGTTATTACAGCAGACGAAGCGAAAGTTGGTATCATGCCAGGATTCGTTTTCAAAAAAGGTAAAATTGGTATCGTTTCTAAGTCAGGAACTTTGACATACGAAGCAGCGGATCAAGTAGCAAAAGCTGGTTTGGGAATTACAACAGCGATCGGTATCGGTGGTGACCCAATCATCGGAACAACTACTCGTGAGGCAGTTGAGTTGTTGATGAACGACCCTGAAACTGAAGGTATCGTTATGATCGGTGAGATCGGTGGTAGCTTGGAAGCAATCGCTGCTCGTTGGATCAAAGAAAACGGAACGAAGCCAGTAGTTGGTTTCATCGCTGGTGAAACTGCTCCTAAAGGACGTACAATGGGTCACGCAGGTGCAATCGTTGGTGGTGCTGACGATACAGCTGAGGCGAAAAAGCGTATCATGAGAGAATGTGGAATTCACGTGGTTGATTCTCCAGCTCAAATTGGACAAAAAATGAAAGAAGTAATGGGCGTTATGGCCTAAGCTTCCTCAAGCATATTGAAAAGCCTTCAAGTTTCTTGGAGGCTTTTTTTTCGTCTAATAGTTTACCTTCCCAAATCGAGGCTTCCAAGAAAATCGTTTGTATTTGATCGAATTTATAGAACCTGACAAATACTTCCCTATTAGCTTTTTAATCCCTTTCCTTCCATTAAAATCACCTCGATAGAAAAGAAACAAGGCGGAGACTTTCACTTCATTTGTTTTTTCGTTAATGTCGGTCGTTTGCTCTACAAAATCCTTCTCGGCTTGTTCCAACGTTTCACTTAGGGTGTCTAGTTCCATCACACGGATAATCGGACAACTTTCGGCTGCACAATTCAATAAAAAGTGAATTCTCGGCTCCTTTTTCTTCAGGAAATATGGCTTCAGACCCAAATAAGCAGGAACATACCCCAATCCTTTTTTCCATTTTCCCCGCCTCAATATGCCGTGTTCGATCGCATCCAACGACAACTTGATTTCCTTGAATTGCACCATGGGCTGGGAAAAGATTTGCTTGTTGATCCTCTCCCCTTCTTTTTTGAGTAAAACCTGAGCTTGAGCATTGTAAACATTCACCCAAAACACGATTTTCTCCTCATCGGTCCAAGAAACGGTGTCGCTTAACCCTAAGTCACCGAAGGAATGCACTGCTTCTTTCCCCGTTATTTTCTTCTGAATTACGGCCGTTAACAACTCCTTACTCCTTTGCAATTCCTTTCTCATTTCACCAATTATTCGAAAGTTGCAAGTATACGTCAATTGTTAAAATAAAATTTAACATTCTTTTACTTAATTGATTTACAGTTATTTAATAAGATTGTTACGCCAAATATTAAAACAAACAAGGTACTTTGTATTGCATAATACAGTTTTTTACATATATCTTTGTATAAAACATTAAGAGATGAATGCAGAAAATACACAAGCACAAATGCGCAAGGGAATCCTTGAGTTCTGTATTCTTTCCATTTTAGAAAAGCAGGAAGCGTATCCTTCGGAAATCTTGGAGCAGATGAAAAATGCAAAACTGATTGTTGTAGAAGGCACGCTCTACCCGCTTCTAACCCGATTAAAGAACATGGAATTGTTGACGTATCGATGGGAAGAATCACCAAGCGGACCACCGCGCAAATATTATAAACTAACGGACGAGGGAGTCCAATTTAAACAAGAACTACAAGCTACTTGGGTTGAGCTTCAAGCAGCCGTTAACACATTAACAAAATAAGAGGTCATGAAAAAAACCGTATCAATCAATATCAAAGGCTTACACTTTATCATTGAAGAACAAGCCTACGAAAAGCTTCAAGCCTATTTGGACAGATTGGAAAACAAGCTGGGAAATACAGAAGGTAAACAAGAAATCATTGAGGATATCGAGCTACGCATGGCCGAGATCTTCACTGAAAACTTGAACAACAACCACAAGAAGGTCATAGAGATGGTTGATGTAGAAGCGGCTATATCCATTTTGGGAGAACCGGAAGATTATATCGAAGGAGAGGAAACAAAATCGAGCGCTCAAGAAAGTATAGATAATGAAAAATACTCTTATGATCGTCACGACAAGAAGTTATTTAGAGACCTAGAAAATGCGGTAATAGCAGGTGTTTGTTCAGGTTTGGCCAATTACTTTGCTATAGATGTAATCATCGTCCGTATCATTTTCTTATTGGTTCTGTTCTTCGGTGGATTCGGTATTCCACTTTACATCATTCTTTGGATTATCGTTCCTAAAGTGAGTAGCCACATTGATCGTTTGCGCATGCAAGGTCGACCAATTACTGTGGAGAACGTACGAGAAGAAGTGGAAACAGCGGCACAAAGGATGAGTTACCAAAGTGAGAAATTTGCCCGCAAAATGCAGCGCGAATCTACTTTTCAAAGAGGAATGGGATCAGCAGGAAGAGCCATTCGTGTTATTATCGGTCTGTTCTTCATGATGTTTGGAATCTCGGCCATCATTGGGTTTTTATCCTTACTGGTCTTGCAAATAGGCGTGTTCCCCGTAAGTGGAGACGATGGTTTGTACGACCTCTATTCTTTTGCCAATCTTTTTTGGGATCACCCAGAAGAACTTCAAGTCATTTACTACGGGGGCATGCTCGTGTCTATTGTTCTCATCTGTTGGATACTAGTCACAGCCGTTCGTTTCATTTTCGACACCCCTATGGGATGGTACAAGTTCATTTCCAGAACCGCATTGTTTGCTTTCATCATTGGAATTGTACTCTGCTTTTACGGAGGAGCTACCTTCGGTAAAGAGTTCAGTTTTGAATCAGAAATAGAAAAGGATCTCAATCCTGTTAGTAATTCACTTTACCTTGAAGTGACGGACAAAACAGCACACACAGACGGTAAGGGTAAGGTTCGCATACGCGAAAGACATCACATGATTTTTGCCGAGAAAAACGGCCGCATCCACCAGGTTGGTGTCCCTGTTCGCTACATACAAACGGAAGACAGCGTTTTCCGCATGCGCGTTGTGTACAAAGCTCATGGTTCAACGCAAACTGAGGCCTTTGACAATGCTCGTCATATCCAGTACGACCTTCAGCAAAAGGGAGATACCCTATACATTCCCAAATCGTTCAATTATCCCACGAAGGATAAAATTCGGAACCAACGCGTGAAGGTTTTCATTGAAGTTCCACGAAACAAAGTCTTTTATGTGAACGGTAAAGAACTGAAATTGGAAAGAGATACCGACGATGACGACGAGGATTTAATAACCCGCGAAATGTACATCGATGAAGATGAGGAATATAACTTTTAAAACAGTTGTATGGTCTAATCTTGAGATCGACAACTAAAAAGAGTGTTTTAGTTTGCAAGACTAATGATCACTGAAAAAGAAGACTGCACCTTTTAGGCAAGCCGTAGTTCTAAATTTTTAAAGAGGGGGTTCAGGCCCCCTTTTTCTATGTTTCGCATAAATTAAGACGGATTAATTATTAATTTTGTAGTCCACTAGCAAGCCTCCTTTATTTTACGTAATTTTGATTCAAGAGCATTAGCTCTCAATTCATTTTAGAAATTCGCTTGAATTACGCTGTAGTAGACATAGAAACCACAGGTGGTAGTCCGCGAACCTCTCGAATTACGGAAATTGCAATTTACAAGCACGACGGGAAGAAAATCATAGATGAGTACGCTAGCCTTGTGAACCCTGAGATGAAAATACCAGATTTCATTACGAATCTTACTGGTATTTCCGATCAAATGGTTGCCAATTCTCCAAAATTTCACGAGATCGCAAAGGACATAGTTAAGTTCACAGAAGACTGTATTTTTGTGGCTCACAACGTTGGTTTTGACTATTCCATCACGAGACAAGAATTCAAAAATTTGGGCTACGATTACCGTCGTCCACACTTGTGTACCGTTCGTGCATCTCGTTACATTTTGCCAGGTTTGGATTCGTATAGTTTGGGTAAACTAACCAAAACTTTAGGTATACAAATTACGAACCGACACCGTGCAGGTGGTGATGCTTATGCCACGGCTCATTTGTTTACCTTATTGAACAAAAAATCGCATCAGTCGATTGAAAAATTCATCCAACACGACATCAATCCAGCCATTCTTCACCCCAACTTGGATTTAGAAGAATTGGATGCAGTCCCTGCTAAAACAGGCGTTTACCGTTTTTACGATGAAGACAATCAACTGATTTACATCGGCAAGAGTGTCAACATTAAAAAGCGCATTAACCAACACCTTCGAAACACCACTACCAAGAAGGGAAATGAACTTTTGCACACCATTTGCCGAATAGAATACGACATTACTGGATCTGAGCTCATTGCTCTCTTAGAAGAGTCTCATCTGATCAAAACTTACAAGCCCAAGTTCAATTATGCCTTGAAAAAAAGTAAGTTTCCCTACGGTTTGTACCACTTTTTGGACGAGCAAGGATACATCCGCTTTTACATAGGTTTGACTTCTAAGAACCCCGATCACCCGCTCACCTCTTTTACAACCAAACGAGAGGGCGTGGCGTATTTGACCAAATGGACGGAAAGTCATACGCTTTGTCAGAAGCTAAACGATCTTTATCCCACCAACTCTGCTTGCTTCCATTACGGAATTAAGAAGTGTAATGGGGCTTGTATCAACAAGGAAGATTCGGAAGAATACAATGTGAGGGCTCAAGAAATGATTGATTTCCTGAATTTGAACGGGGAGTCGTTTTACATCATTGAAAACGGTCGTCAGAAAAGTGAAAAAGCATTGGTATTGGTAGAAAATGGAACCTTAGTGGGCTATGGCTATGCTCCCTATTATTTCCACATACAGCCAATTCACATGTGGAAACGCTTTGTTCAACTTGTAAAAGAGGACAGAGACGCCAAAACAATTTTGGGTACTTACATGCGTAAGAACGTCCACATTACAACTGTAAAAATCTAAGGTCTTATCTCCTTTCTGTAAAGCTGTAAACCACCCAGGCCAACATCACAATTCCCAATACAACAATCATTTTTTTTGAGGTTTAATTTGCTGTGCGAACCAGTATTACTTCGTTTCTTCTGAAACACTTCGCACGATTATAAAATAGGGTCTATACCTCCGTTAGGTTGCACTAAACATCGCGCACCGAAAACGATACACCTGTAAGGCTAAACTCGCTTCCAAAGCTCTTTATTTAAAGCTCTTCTTCTAAAGCTTTATTCCTTCCCGAATTCTCCCAAACTATTGGAAAAAAAAGGGACATCCTGAAATCTTTTTGAAACCCTAACCTCTGGTATTTCCCCAGAACTAACTACACTATAGAAGATACAAAATTTAAGCCACAAAAAAAGGGCCGATGAATATCGACCCTTAATTATTTATTCAAATGGCTTACGCCTTGATTTTACGTGTTAAATCAATCAACAAAGGTGTAGCAATACACAGGGAAGAATAAGTTCCTACCCCTACTCCTACCATCAAGGCAAAGATAAATCCTTTGATTGCGGCTCCACCGAACAAGAAGATGATCAACAATACAACGAAGGTTGTTAATGAGGTATTGACCGTTCTCGATAAAGTTGAGTTCAATGCTCCATTGATTTGGTCTTCGTGCGAATCTTGGTTGATTTTGAAACGCTCACGAATTCTATCGAATACAATTACCGTATCGTTAATGGAGTAACCAATTACCGTAAGGATAGCTGCAATAAACGCTTGATCGATGTCCATATTGAAAGGCAAGATTTTCGGGAAAATAGCGAAACAAGCCAACACCAAAACAACGTCGTGAATCATCGCAACAATCGCACCTGTTGAATACTGCCATTTTCCGAAACGCAATAAGATGTAACCGAAAATGATAATCAAAGACAAGATAATCGCTACGAAAGAAGATTGCTTCATTTCTGATGAGATTGAAGCCGATACCGTTCTTGACTCTTCGATGTGGTATTCACCCAATTTTTCTTTACAAGCCAATAAACCGTCTTCTAATTTTGCTTTTACCTCAGGAGTCGCGTCATCGTCACCCAATTTGTAGTTGGTTGTGATCTCAACAAAGTAATTGCTCGACTTTGTTTTCAAATCGATAGACGCTACATTTCCGTTGTCGTAAGTAAATACCTTCGATAAGTTGGCTCGGATGTATTCTGTTTCGTTAGCTGCAGAATTTTCAAATTTCACACCAAACGTACGACCACCTGAAAATTCAACTGATGGATTCAATCCTTTTGTAAACAAGGCGATCAAACCACCTGCAACCAAAATTCCGGAGAAAATGTAGTACTTCTTTCTCGAACCAACGAAGTTGATGTTCAAGTTCTTAAATGCTCCTTTGGTCAATTTTGTATCGAAGGCAATGTTTTGCCCTTTCTTCAACATAATCAAGATGATCAAACGAGAAACTACCAAGGCAGCGAACAGGGAAGTAAAGATACCGATGATCAACGTTGTAGCGAAAGATTCAATTGGTCCAGAACCAAAGATTTTCAGGATAATCGCAGTCAACATCGTTGTGATATTCGCATCCAAGATAGAAGTCAATGCTTTCTTAAACCCTTGATCCACTGAAGAAGCCAAATCCATTCCTGCAGCATGCTCCTCACGGATACGCTCGAAGATTAGTACGTTGGCATCAACAGCCATACCGATTGTCAAAACGATACCGGCGATACCTGCCAAAGTCAATACCGCTCCAAAAGAAGCCAATGAACCAAAGATGAACAAGATATTTGCAAACAAAGCGATATCAGCTACCAAACCTCCTTTACCATAGTAGAAGAACATGTAGATGAATACCAACAACAATGCAAATCCAAATGATACCAAACCAGCTTTCGTGTTTTCAGCACCAATTGTTGGACCTACCTTCGTTTGTTCTTTAATAACACAAGGTGCAGGAAGCGCACCTCCATTCAACAATCCAGCAAGATCTTTTGCCTCTTCAATTGAGAAGCTACCAGAAATTTGTGTTCTACCTTGGGTAATTGCTTCGTTTACAACTGGAGCACTGTATACTACATCATCCATTGTAATTGCCACCAAACGACCTTTGTTTGCTTCTGTCATTTGACCCCAACGGTCAGCTCCTTCAGCGTTCATTTCCAAGTCAACAGTAATCAAAGCTGTACGTTGATCAAAACCAGTTGAAGCAGACTTAATATCTGTACCACCTACAAATGCCTTTCCGTTTTCAGGAATGCGCACAGCGTACAAAATGTACCCCATTTCATTGGTGTTAACTGCAACTTTTTGTTGGTCAGCTGACCACATGAATTTCAAATCTTCTGGGAAATTCGACATGATGTCTTCACGGCTCAAGATGTTATCAACCGCCAATTTGTTTTCAGCAGAAACCGTTCCGATGAAAGAACCACCTGTTTGTTGAACCAATTCTCCCAATCCTTTGCGACCATTGTTGTCTGACAAGTTATCCGTCAAACTTTCCAAGGTAGCCTCAGTAGAATCAACATTTGTACTGTCTTTTTCCAATTCTTCAACCGCTACTTCATCCATCATGGACATCGCTACAGCTTGTTGCCATTGAGGAGCAATATCACTTCCTTGGTACACTTCGTAGAACTGCAAGTTGGCAGTAGAAACCAATTTCTCACCAACTGTTGCCTCGTCCTGAACTCCAGGAAGCTCGATGTACAAGCGATTGTTCTTAGGGTCTTTCTGAATGTTCGGCTGTGCAACACCAAATTGGTTGATACGACGGTTCATGATCAATTCCACTCCGTCCATCGCACTGTTGGCGCGATCTTGCAAGAAAGCAATTACATCTTCGTCAGAAGATCCTGTTCCCAACTCTTCAATTTCGGAAATGGAGAACAATTTTACCAATGGCTTCCCATTGCTTGTTCTTTTGTACTCTTCTCCAAAGATTGCGATGAAATCACCACCTTCTTTTTCGTACTTCTTTTTTGCAGCCTCGTATGGTGTTTTGAAAGCCAGGTCACGTGCGTTCCACGCATATCCTTCTACCATTTCAGGTATGCTAATCTCCAAGGTAACACTCATACCACCTACAAGGTCCAACCCAAAGGCCAATGAGCGATTCTTAACTTCTGAGAAGGTAGAACCAAACACAGGATAAACTGGTTGTTCAGCTTTCTCCAACAAGATTTGATTAATAAATGCAGCTTTTGCAAGTTCTTCGGCTTCTGGTTTAGAAAAATCTACCGTTGTGCCATTCGGCAACATAGCCATGTTATTGTTAGCAGCAGCTTGTTTTTTGAGCTCCTCTACACGAGTAGTCGCCTCGCGGTCAGCTTTTTTCTCAACTGAGTTGGAAACCCAAGTAAACGACAATTGGTAAATGCAAATCGCCGTTAGTAAAATGGTTAAAAACCAAAAAAATCCTTTATTACGCATGTTCGTAAATCAGTTTATTCGTATTTCAAGGGGGCAAATATATACTTTACGACCAATAAAACCAACATCGCAGAGGGCGATTTGATAATATTATTCACATAGTAATGAACAGTATTGACAAGGGATGGAGAAGTTCAGGTATCTTGAAGAAAACGAACGAAGCGAAGGGTAAACTCTTGCCACGACAAACCAGCTTCATTTTGAAGCACTTCCCGGTATTTTTCTTCCTTGTTTTTTGAGAAATATTCTTCGATTTTCTCGGATAAAATTTGGCTATTATTAGCCGGTACCAAGTCTCCATTTTTGTTGGAGTGGATGAATTCTTTTAATCCACCTACATCCGTTGCGATAACCGGTAAATGAAAATTATGCGCAACCGCCGTAACCCCACTTTGAGTGGCCGATTTATAGGGTAGAACACACAGATTGGCAGCGCTGAAGTAGTTTCTTACCTCTTCGTCTGCAATGAATCGATTGTGCCACAACGCTCTTTCCTTCCCCAAAGCAGCGAAGGCTCTCTCCCACTCTTCAGTTTTACCATAAGCCTCTCCCGCCACAAGCAGAAAGTACTCTTGATTCAAATCTTGAAAGGCGGAAAGTAAAACATCCAAACCTTTGTAATCTCTAATCAGACCAAAGAACAAAACAACCTTTTTTTCCGGAGGAATCCCCAGTATTTCCCTTGCCTCTTTTCTCGTTATTTTTTCGCCAAATTGGGCATAAATGGGATGTGGTATGGAGCCAACCTTGGTAGATAGCTTTTGCTTTATTTGAGACGCCACCAATTCTGAAAGCGCCACTATTTGATCTTGCTTACTGAGGTAAAAATTGGTCAGCTTTCTTTCCACTTCTTTTCCTTCATGGCTTTGGTAGTTGTGTACCAGAGCCACTTTTTTCATTTTCAAACGAAAAGTACTTAACCACAAACCCGGAATCATAAAAGGCATCCAATAAGCAGAAATAAGCACTTCAGGGTTCTGTTTTTTCAAGAATTTTCTCAAGCGCCACCAAGATAAAGGTCCAATGCTATCGAATAAAGGTAAGGCCTTGCTTTTTTCGTTTTCAATTTTCTCAACGAACTGAGTTTTACCTGGAAATAAAAAATTGGGGTACTGCCTTTTGTAATTGACTCTGACGAGTTCGTGACCTTGATTTTCAAGCTCATCGGCCAATAAATCTGCAAATTGAGCAATCCCACCACGAAGCGGGTAAAAAGGAGAAATAAGTACAATTTTCATTTACTCAAATCCGTGATAAAGCATGGTTAAATACGTTTCTCTTCCTCTTTTCACCTGCAGGGTATCGAATCCTTGAATGGTTAAATCCTTGAACACCTTTTTTACCAACCCCACATCTTTGGCATAAATTTCATACTGACGACGATAATCCACCAAGGAGAAAAAATCATCCTCTTTAACCATCAGGGTTGAATCCATGAAACTGCCGTTTAGAAACAACTTTTCGTGCAAATACTCATAATAAACCGTTCTTTCGTCTTGTACATTATAGGCATTCAAATCCCATGACTTATTGATTACAGGAGGAAAAATCAAACGGACTACCCTTTCATTTTCTTCTACTTTTTCGAAGTTGGTATTATTGATAAAGACAGTCCAAACATCCTTTAGGCTCCAATTTTGACCATTGTCAAAACTTCGGTAGCGCAAATATTCGTACCCCGATCTACCCTGGTTATCCAAATACGGTTCGCCGATTACTGTTTTGAGTAAATAAGTTGATGTATCGTGAATATCGGAATCGTCATCGTGATAGATGTCCATTGCTTCATACACCACCATTTTGTTTTCGATCAAACCAGCGTAGGAAGCATGCAAGGTATTATCATAAGTTGCGTCCTTTTTACAAGCCGAAAACGAGAAAAAGGCAACGAAAATTAATAAGATCGAATGGAGTCGCATATAGCTAATGTACGAAGAGATTTAATCATTCGGATTGATCCCCTTCTCTTTCATTTGTTTCATGATGAAATCCAAGTCTTTGCCCGTTTTTAACTGACCGTAATAATAGTACTCTTTGTTGACCTCCCTACCCAAAGCGTCGTAGGCCATACACCAACCATGACGCTGTCCTTTTTTGTATCGAGTAACCGACAAGGGTTTTCCCGTTGGTTGATAATCGGTCCAAACACCATGGCGCTGACCGTCTACATAAGTTCCTTTGGTTCTGGTAGCTCCGTGTTCGAAATACTCGATAAACTCACCGTCAGCCTTACCGTTTTTAAAATAGGTAATGGAGGCAATTCGTTCCACCTTGCCCGTTTCTTTGTTGGGCGGAAAGTATACCGTCTTTTTACCGTGTAATGAATCATTGGCGAAGGTTTCGGTGTAGACAATTTTTCCATCTTCGTTGTAATTGAACCACAGGCTATCCTTTTTCATATCGCGGTAGATACCATAAGTCATGATGTTCCCGTTTTCGTGATAAAAAAAGGCTTCAGACCTACCTGTTTCTAAATTGTGCTTGATAACGGCTTGAACCTTGTTTGAAGGGTAGTAAAACGTGAAAGTTCCTGCTGGCTTGTCATCCACAAACTGACCTTTGTAAATGAGGACAGAACTCTTCGGATAGCTTTTTTGCCAAGGCCCTTGCTTGCGCCCCTTGGCATCTGTTTGATTGATTTGCGCCAACGAAAGAAAGGCGATAAAACTGGCTAATATGCTCAGACTAATTTTCATTCTCTATTAAATCTGCTAATTCTTTTAAACTATTCAGCGAAAGATCCGCCTCTACACCAATGGGCTCTTCTGTAACGACTCGCACCGTATACATACCCAAATTCATACCAAAGCGAATATCTGAATCGGTATCACCCACCATGATTGACTTGGCAAAATCGATTTCAGGAAAATCCTTCTGTGCCTTCAAGGCCATATCTGGTTTGGGTTTGCGCGTATTGGTCGGGTCTGACTTAAGCTCTCCAGCTACATAAATAGCGTCAACAAAAGCATGCTTTTCTCTTAACTGTTCCTCCATATAAGCATGGACCAGTGAAATGTTACGTTCAGTGGTCAACTTTTTACCGATGCATTGTTGATTGGTCACCACGCACACGCGTTGAAATTTACGGTTGAAAATAGCTATGGCTTCAGGCGTACCGTCTAAAAATCGAAACTCGGAAGTGGACATCACATACCCGCCCATGATTCTTTCATTAATGACTCCATCTCGATCCAAAAAGAGCGTCCATGAACCATCAATTCGGGGCAGCATTACAATTCTTTTTCGATTAAATAAACGTTTCTATTAACCGCATTGCGCGATGAAAGTTCCGCAATAAAACCTGCTAAAAAGAACTGACCCCCCATGATCATAGCTGTGAGGGCAATGTAAAATTCCGTTCTTTCAGAAATGAGTCTGGCGCCAGTATTGAAGAAAAGCTTGATTAAAATCATGTAGAATACAAGACCAAAACCAACGGTGAACATCAGGGTTCCAAGGGCGCCAAAAAAATGCATGGGTTTTTTTCCAAATTTCCCCATAAAGACCACGGATAGCAAATCCAATGGTCCGTTCAAAAAGCGATTCAATCCGAATTTGGTGGTTCCATATTTACGTGCGCGGTGTTCTACAACTTTCTCTGTAATCTTTGTAAAACCTGCGTATTTCGCTAAAGGTGGAATATAGCGGTGCATGTCGCCATACACTTCAATGCTTTTGACCACTGCTTTTTTGTAAGCCTTGAGTCCGCAATTGAAATCGTGTAAGTAAATTCCGGTCAACTTTCGAGCTGCCCAATTGTACAACTTCGTTGGAATGGTTTTGGAAAGCGGGTCGTATCGTTTTTTCTTCCATCCTGATACCACATCCCAATCTTCTTCCATGATCATTCTGTACAATTCAGGAATTTCATCTGGCGAATCTTGCAAATCGGCATCCATGGTAATGACTACATCTCCTTGAACTGCCTCAAAGCCTTTTTGAAGAGCAGCAGACTTACCGTAATTTCTCTGAAACTTGATTCCTCTTACATTGGTGTCTTTTGCAGACAATTCTTCTACAATTTGCCATGACTTGTCTTTTGACCCGTCATCCACAAAAACTACTTCGTAGGTAAAGTTATTGGCCTGCATTACGCGAACAATCCACGCATGTAATTCGGGCAAAGACTCGTCTTCGTTATAAAGAGGAACTACTACTGAAATGTCTTTTTGGTCTTCCAAAGGGATAAATTTTCGACTAAAATAGCCACTTTATACAAATGGCCTCTGTGCTACAAGAGAACTAAATAACAATTAAGCCTTGATAAAACGCTTAACCACGCCATTTACCTGAAGAAGATATACACCCGTTGGCAAATTACTTACATCAATTGACTGGTTGTTTTCTTGACACAAATGCCCTACATTTTTTCCTTCCAAAGTTACCATTGACCATCCCTTGGATAGTTCCGCCCCTTCTACAAATAAGGTATTGTTTACCGGGTTCGGATAAAGTGTAATTTCTGCCTTTTCATCCAGCTCTTCAACCCCTGCACTATTTCCTTCCGAAATGAAGAAATAATCAAATCCACCTTCCGTAATGTTGGGATTTCCGGGTGCGTCACTAACGCGAACAAGAATAGTCATAGAGTTCGTAATAGCGATTTTATCACTTAAGCGGATGCTGCGCGAAATCCATTGGTAAAATTCGCTTGGTGTAGATGGAACATCCTCTACCAAAACAGTTGTAGTTCCGTTCAACACCAAAACTCGGAAAGAGTCGTCTGGAGGATTGGGCCCATAGAAAGAGAAGAAATATCTTCTAAAATTCAAATAAGGATCGGTGTATCCCGTAAGGTCGAAAGTGGGTGACATCAAGATAACATTTCCATTATCAACATCATCCGCATCGGCATCAAGTGTTTCGGCGTTCCCAGTTACATAAGCGTACTTTCCACAATCGAAATCTGCATCCGAAACGGGATTGGCCGAACCAGGTCCGCCATATGGAATTGCTCTTTCCCAAAGCCCTGTTTGCGCCGAGGCTTGGGTTGTCCAACCAAAGTCAAAACTAAAGTCGTCATAGATTCCTTTGTTCAAAAATACTTCCAGCGTATTGGTTGCATTGTCTATATACACCGAATCACACGAAGTGATGTACCCCCATTTCCCAGCTGTAATTAAATAGTTCTCTTGATAATAAAAAGAAGTGTTCCACTCGCCTATTCCATTGGTTTGGCCATCGTGCTGAATGTACTGCCCATTCGCACGGATAAAGGCACTTGGTATAACCTGGTTGGTGGCTTGATCTTTTACAACAATGGTTAATGGGTAGGCAGGTATAGGCGTTAGCGTCATGTCTTGCGTTAAGGTTTGACCCGCCACCAAATTCACAACAACCGATGTGTCTCTGTAACCAACTTTGTGAAAACTCAAGGTAGATTGTCCCACTTGTGCTGTACCCACTCCGTAGTTTCCTCCAGTATTGGAATTATCCTTTTGTGGTTCATTCGACAAACTCACCTCTACACCTGAAAGGTTCACTCCACTGCCTTGTTCGGTTACATTCCCCTTCACTCGACTAGCTTGTACATAAGTAGGTGTGAGAACAAACAATCCATTTTCTATATCTGTAGCCAATACATTCATGGAAGGTAAAAACGGATAAGCTCCCCAACAGCCGTTGAAGCCATTGTTGGCCAAACTTGGTGAAGTATCATAACGTCCAACTTCAACGATGTTGGTTGGATCTGAAACGTCGTGAACCAACACCCCATCTCGATAATAACTGGTCACCAAGTAATTCCCTAAGACATGTACATTGTGAGGAATTACAGAAGAGCCATTTTGCGATTGAATTCGATCTACCTCCACAATGTTATTCATGTCCGAAATATCATAACTTCCGATGAAGGCTCCCGGTTTTTCATCCGTTGTAAAAACAAATTGTCCGTCGGCACTTGGCCAGATGTTGTGCGTAAAGTTAGTTGGAGTTGCATGACCTCCCAGATAAACCGGATTGGCCTTATCACTTACGTCGTAAATGGAAAAGAACCCATCATTGATATTCCCAACATACAAGGTATCATTTCGAGTAAAACCGTCGTGAACATAATAATCTTCAATTTTTCCAACTTCGATAGGGTTCATTGGATCTGTGTGCACGTCCAAAATAATAACCCCTCCATTATCGCGGTTCGCTCCAAAAATATAGGCAAAGCCATTCTCATCAACATACAGATTGTGAGCACTTTGCCAAGGATCACTGGAAGGACCGAAATAGTGTACATAATTGAGCCCTGTAGATTGAGGTAAAGGACCCATGTCTATAATCAACAAGCCATTTTGCGCTTCGGTTGTAACATAGGCATAATCGCCAAAGGTCTTCAAATCTCGCCAAGTACTGGTCATTCCAGGCACCCAAAAAATTTCACTGATCAGGTCTGGATTCGTCACATCCACTATTGAAGTCCCTTTGGTTGTACCCACCAAAGCATATTCATTGCCCACTTCATCCACATAGCCCCAAACGTCGTTGAGCTCCGCGTTGTGCAATTGCTGATAATTCAAATTACTCCTAAAGGCCAGATTGGTTTGTCCGTATACTCCAAGCGAGGTAGCCAGACCTAAAAAGATGAAAAGGATTTTATGCATGTTCGTGTCATTTCAAAGTTGATCTTCTTGGGCGATTATTATCGTTGGTTTTAATAACAAATGATTAAAAATCAAGGAACTTACAGTCGGTAAGCCCTATACCAAGCAGAGCTGCACAAATATAACGATCCTTTTGAGCTCTCGGTTTGTTCAAGGCGACTCAATTCGAGTGTGTTATGCATGTCTAAATAAAAAAGACTCGCTTGTCCCAAAGACCATAGCTCACAAGGCTCCTAGGTGAAAAGGATTGCAAATTTTTCACTATTTTTGCAGCATCATTTTACAATCACATGACACAAAATACTGTTTCTGAATCGCTTACTGAATTAGATTTCCAAACTTTCAAAGAACAAGTTATCGAGGATTTTAGGTTGGCGAACATCTCTAGGGAAACATCCCTTTTAGGACGCCGTGAGGTACTTGGAGGGAAGGCCAAATTTGGAATTTTCGGTGATGGAAAAGAATTGGCACAAATCGCCTTGGCGAAGCAATTCCGCAATGGAGATTTCCGAAGTGGTTATTATCGCGATCAAACCTTAATGATGGCCATTGGCCAATTGACCGTAAAAGAATGGTTCGCAGGTTTGTATGGAGATACAGATGTAGATAGAGAGCCTCAATCGGCTGGTCGTCAAATGGGTGGACATTATTCAACACGCAATTTGGACGAAAACGGTGAATGGAAAAACTTGATGGAACAAAAAAACAGTTCTGCTGATATTTCACCAACTGCCGGACAAATGCCACGCCTACTTGGTTTGGCTCAAGCGTCAAAAATTTACAGAAATCACCCGACTTTAAAGGATCTAGAAGAATTTAAAAAATTCACCAATGGTGGAAATGAAGTAGCATTCGGAACAATTGGTGATGCATCCACTTCTGAGGGGCCTTTCTGGGAAACAATCAATGCTGCTGGGGTATTACAAGTACCAATGGTCATGTCTGTTTGGGATGATGGATACGGAATTTCAGTTCCTCGTCACCACCAAACCACCAAAGACAGTATTTCTGAGGCTTTATCAGGAATGCAAAGAACAGAAGACAAGCCAGGATATGAG
>JAOASF010000148.1 GCA_025210175.1 Crocinitomicaceae bacterium
AAAGCTTGGAGTTGGGCATTCGAATTTTTGACATTTTCCCTGCTGTACAAGATCATTTAAAGGATTCCATTGCGTCGTATTCGTACGCAGAGGATAATTTTTATTTACGCATTATCCGTAAAATAAAAGAGACCTTTCCTGAGGCTACACTCATGTCTGACGTTGCCATGGACCCGTATTCATCTGACGGGCATGATGGATTTGTGCGCGATGGTGAAATTATCAACGACGAAACCTTGCCCATACTGTGTAAAATGTCCTTGGCTCAAGCTCAGGCTGGAATTGACATAATTGGACCTTCAGACATGATGGACGGTAGGGTGCAAGCCATACGAGAAACCTTGGACAAAGCGGACTTCGAACATACGAGTATCATGAGTTATTGCGCGAAGTATGCAAGTGCTTTCTACGGTCCTTTTAGAGATGCATTGAATTCTGCTCCTAAGTTTGGCGACAAGAAGACTTACCAGATGAATCCTGCCAATAAGCGCGAGGCATTAATTGAAGCAGAATTGGACGTGAGAGAAGGGGCCGACATGCTCATGGTGAAACCTGCTAGTCTTTATTTGGACGTGATCCATTTGTTAAAAGAAAATTTTGACCTACCAATTACTGCCTACAATGTAAGTGGTGAGTATGCCATGATTCATGCTGCTGCTCAAAAAGGTTGGTTGGATTACAACCGAACCATGGTTGAAACGTTATTATCCATAAGAAGGGCAGGTGCCGATGGTATTTTGACCTACTTCGCCAAAGATTACGCAAAACTCATGAAAGGATAATGGATTCATTTGATATTTATCCAGAAAACCACTCTTAAAAAGAGTGAAAAGGAAATCAAGGTTGGACATCACCGTTTTTACCATGGTTTTGTTCGTGGCTTCCTTCTTGTTCTTTTTCCAAGACAGCCTTGGATTGATACTCGGTCTATTACTAGTTCTTTTCATTCATGAATTGGGACACTTTGCCTTTATGAAAAAATTCAAATACAGGAATGTGCGCATGCTCTTCGTACCACTCATGGGTGCTTTTGTTCAGGGCAGCAAAGACAAATATTCCCAAATTGAAGCTTTTTTCGTCGTACTTGCAGGACCTATTCCTGGAATAGTACTGGGAAGCATTCTGTTCTATCTGGGTAGTTTGTATCAAGAACCTTACAGTCTTACACTTTCGTTTATTTTTATTCTCCTAAATGCCATCAACTTACTTCCGCTGGATCCTTTAGACGGAGGACAGGTATTGAATTTACTCGTGGGTAAAAAACAGAATTTGTTCCAACTTCTTTTTTCACTTCTATCCTCTTTAATTCTCATTGGGATTGGTTTGTATTTAGAGGCGCCTTTGCTTACTATTTTTGGTCTTTTGATGTCCTTTCGCGTTCGCAACATCCAAAAAAAGTACAACTTGCACAAACAGATGTCGGCTGCTGGAATCAACTTCCAAAACACTTATGCAGACATCAGCAATAAAGAATATGCCGCCATCAGAGGATTGGTATTGGACAACAACAGGGCTTTGGCCAAATACATGGACGTGAACCCCAACACGGAGGAAGCCGAAGAAGTGATGGCCTTGCAGGTAGATGCTGCTTTGGAAGCCCCGATAGCCTTGGATGCCAGTTGGTGGATGAAATCAATTGTTATTTTGCTTTGGCTAGGCGGTTTGATTTTACCTACCGTCTACATTTGGTCGAACATTGTCAACTTAAAATGGTACTATGAAATCCTTCAATCTTGGGGATAGAGTCCGCTTTTTACATGAAGTAGGAGAGGGAACCATTGTTGGTTTTCAAGATAAAGAACACGCCTTAGTGGAAGACGAGCACGGTTTTACCTATCCCTATTCCGTTCATTTCTTGGTTCCGGTACACGCCCATGGCAAGGACTTGATGGAGAAGGACAAACTGGAGAATGATAAGGAAAAACTTCCTCAATTTTCGGGTTATACCAAAAAAGACAAAGAGTTGCCCATGATCGATTTGCACATGGAAAACCTAACCGATCGCCACCACCACATGAGCAACCACGAAATCGTATTGTTTCAAATGGATCAATTTCGTCAATTTTTAAACCGAAACGAATACCTCAAGAATCCGCGTATGATCGTGATTCACGGATTGGGAGAAGGCCGATTGAAGCAAGAAATAAAAGACTGTATTCAAGGAATTCCGGGCGCGAGCATGCACGATGCTGATTATCAGAAGTTCGGTGGAGGAGCAAGCGTCATAGAACGCAAGTACAACGTTCGCTAATCACTTGAACCAAAGGAGTGAATGTCATTGTGCCTTTCTTCAATTTTATCCTTAATACTTTTGAGAATCTGCGAGAAAAAAAACAGTTCTTGATCCCCTTTTTGGTTCATGTATTCCCAACCTTCTTTTTCACCTTCCACAGCCAAGGCTGAATAGTACAAATCAGGAAAACCATTGTTTTTTAACCAATGCTGCGCTTTCTCATTTCCTTCGGCGGCATTCAAATAAGCCATGAGATGAGGATATCCGTTTTCCATCAACCAGTCTCGCGCCACCTGCTTTAAATAAACAGCCTGATTGAACTGGACCAGTTCCTCAAAACCATTTTCGAGTAACCAAAGGGTAATTTCCTTGTTGCCCTCCAAGCTCTTGGCCCAGGCTAGGATAATTTTGTTCGGATACACCTTGAGCTTTGTTTTCAAACTCTTGGGTTGATCCTCCTCATCTGTAGGTTTTCTTTTCTTAAAAATCATTACACGGAATAAAATAAATAAGATAGATAAATCGCTCCAACTATACCAGCAAAGTCAGCTAGAAGTCCAGCACCTGCCGCATATCGGGTTTTTGAAACTCCTACGGAACCAAAGTAAACAGAAAGGACATAGAACGTAGTTTCCGTACTTCCTTGCATGGTAGAAGCTACCTTGCCCGCAAAGGAATCTACACCAAAATTTTTATTGGCGAAAAGCTCCAACATTAATCCTCTCGACCCGCTTCCCGAAAAGGGCTTCATTAAACCGACGGGTAATGCATCTAAAAATTCAACCGCATGAAAGCCCATCAAAAGCATCGTTGATCGAATAAGCGACATGATGTCGTTTAACAACCCAGAAGCCCTAAACACAGCAATTGCACAAAGAATGGAAACCAAATATGGCACTATTTTGATTGCCACCTTAAACCCATCTTTGGCTCCCTCAATAAAAACGTCGTAAGCGTTCACCTTCTTTCGAACAGCCAAACCAAAGAAAGTTAGAATAATGAGTAAAATGATACCATTTCCAACAATTGGTGAAACGGTTTTTATAGATTCCGGGTTCTGCTGTGCTAAAACAACAATGCCAATAACCAGCAATGACAAACCACCTAAATACGCCAAAACAACCGGATTTAACAAGTTGATTTTCTGACGAATAGAAACGTAAATTAAACCAACAAGTGAACTAAAAAAAGTAGCACAAAGAATGGGTACAAAAACGCTGGTAGGATCGGTTGATCCCGCAATGGTTCGATAGCTCAGAATACTTACTGGAATCAACGTTAGTCCCGATGTATTCAAAACCAGAAACATAATTTGAGCATTACTAGCTGTTTTCTTGTCTGGATTTAATTCTTGCAAATTGCTCATCGCTTTCAGACCCATGGGCGTCGCGGCATTGTCGAGTCCCAACATATTGGCAGAAAAATTCATCATGATGGCCCCCATAGCTGGGTGATCTTTTGGCACATCGGGGAATAGACGGGTAAAAAGAGGGGAGACCATCTTGGTTAAATAATGAATTGCTCCACCTTTTTCACCGATAGCCAACAAACCCATCCACAAACAAAGTGCCCCTGTGAGGTAAAGAGACAATTCAAATCCAGTTTTAGAAGAATCGAATAAGTCTTGAACCAATCGGTTTAAAATTTCCAAATCCTGAAAGAAAATAAGCTTACCAAAGGCAAAGCTGATTCCCAAAACGAACATGGCAATGAAAATTCTATTCAATAGCATGGCTTAAAATTCGGAAAGTTACAGGGAGAAAAAACGATGGTTTGAAAAGGATATTCACAATTCATGGTGTGCGAGTGCAATTTTGCAGAAGTTCTCGATGAGTCGAAACCCCATATTTCCTGAACTTTCGGGATGAAACTGTACGCCAAAAAATGGTCGTTCTTGATGACGCATGGCTTCATTTACGCAAACATCAGAAGAAGCTAACAATTCAAAACCGTTCGGAACTGAGATGGTTTCACAATGGTCCTCCATCATTTTCACTTCCTTGGGTAAAGAGCGAAACAGTGCCTCCTCATCCTTATAAATTTCGATTTCTTGCCAATCTCTATCTTCACGCATTCTACTTGCAAATGCACCATGTAGGATTCCTATCAATTGATGTCCAAAACAAATGCCCAAAACAGGTAACTGGGTATCCTTAAGCCAGGAATATTTTTCCAAATAGGGCTGGAGATCCACCTCCGTAACCAAAATGGGCGCACCAGAAAGGATGACACCTTTGGCTCCTTCCAACATTTTTTCCTCAAATTGCTCGTGTTTCACCAAATGAAAATCGCAGGTTTCATCCACAGCTTCAGCTATGTAAGGCGACTTTTTACTACCAAAATCAATGATTACAATCATAGTTCTAACTCTCCCAAACCTTGACGAACAATTTCAAACTCATCCTGTGTGCAATTCACTACAGTAGAACCTTCCAGTCGTCCATGCCCACCGTCGATGATCATTTTCACAAAAGGATTGTCGGTATATCTTTCAAATATTTGATAAGGATCGACGAAGTAATCCATGATTTCATCTTCTTCGTTGTGAAGGGAAGTGGCAGCAATAGGATTCCCCAAGGCTTCCACCAAGGCCAAGGCAATTTTATTGTTCGGAATACGAATACCTATTTCCTTTTTCTTGGAATCAAACATGCGCGGTACATCGTTATTCGCATTCAAAATAAAGGTAAAGGGACCTGGGAGGTTCTGTTTGAGAAGCTTAAAGGTTGGTCGATCAATTTGTCGAACATAATCGCTCAAATGGCTTAAATCGTGACAAATGATTGAAAAATTCACCTTGTTCAATCTCTCACCTTTCATTTGCGCCAGGTTATTGAGAGCCTTTTTATTTCTCAAATCACAACCTAGTGCATAAACCGTATCGGTTGGAAAAATAAGGATTCCTCCGTCTTTTAAAATTTCTACAGCTTGTTTGATCAAGCGACTATCAATGTTATTCTCAAGTATTTCCAAAAGCATACTTGAAGATAAAAATTAATCGCTCACTACAGAATGAATAATACAGGAAATCGCGTAGTGGTCGCTCAACTTCTCGGTTTGAATCTTGAAATCCTCTGCATGTAACTCCTTGGAATGAAAAATATAATCGATTCTACCTGCTGGTATTCTCCCAGCGTAAGTTGAACCTATCCCGAAGGTTGTTTCCCGGAAACTATCCACATACGCCTTCAAAAACTGATTGTAGGTATAAGACATGGGCGTATCGTTAAAATCTCCACAAATAATTACAGGATACGGACTTTCTTTGGAATGTTCAACTACTTTTCTGGCCTGATCCGCTCTCAATTGGTAGGCTTCCTTCAACTTTTTAACCACATTTTTCACAGCTCCCTTGGTGCCTTCCATGTTCTCATCTTCAATGGCGATATCATCGGCCTTAAGCTTAATGGATTGCAAGTGAACATTGTATACTCGAAAGGTATCCACTCCTTTTACAATATCCGAAAAAATACATAAGTTGTCATTCGCTACATCGTATTCTTCTTGAAGCGGAACCTCGCCCTTTGAAATGATCGGGTATTTGGATAAGGTGGTAATACCAAAATTGTGTCGACCTCGCTTGCGAGACACATAGCGCTCCTGATAGTCTTTTATTTCCAAGAGCGGAACCAAGGAATCGAGAGTAGGGAAGGAAGTCGATTTTTCGTGCTGGTAAAACTCCTGAAAACAAACCACATCTGGTCTTTCCGTTTTCAAGAAATTGAAAATCTTTTGACGGTTCACATTTCTTTCTTCTTCGCTAGGTGTGTACAGGGAGAAGAGCCGAACATTGTAACTCATCACTTTCAAACCACCCCCAACTTCCACCGGCTCCATTTCCTTGCCACCGAGTGATAAAAGTCGAAAATGCAGCTTACCTCCTAGAATAAGAAACACAGCAATTACTAGGGCCCAACGCGACAATTTAATGGCAAAACCTATGAGAAGCACGATGGCGATAACAAGTATTACCGGATAAACCAAGCCAAAAAAAGCAATGGGCCAAAAGGTGTTTGGGTGAACAAAAGGCGCTAAATACCCCATCAACAAGCCAAGCAATACAAAAACTGTGATCAGTTTAAATATCCCAGAAAACAGCTTATTTTTTCCTAAATCTTGGCTCACTTTTTACTTTGTCTGAAAAGAATCTCTTTTTCGTGTTTGCTTAAGGCATCATAGCCCGATCGTGCTATCTTATCCAAAATACGGTCGATTTCTTCCTGATTCACTTTTTTCTCCGCATTGTATTCTTCGTCGGTTTTAAATCGAGGATTTTTCTGAACTTTCATTTTTGGTTTCGAAGAAAAAGAGAAGCCTTTGAATTTTGCAATGACCCAATTGACAGGATTGTTCGCGGCATGCAATTTTTGAACAGACCAAATCCCAAACAAAGCTCCACCCAAATGCGCAAAATGCGCTACTCCGTCTGCCTTTCCTAGTTGAAACAAGTCAGATAGTAAAAAGAACAAAGCAAGAAAGATCAAGCGAATAGGGAAGATTCCAAAGAGTTGAACCTGCAATTGCGGACGATGAAAAGCCAAGGCCAAAAAAATTGCCATGACCGACCCCGAGGCACCGATTACTACCGATTGTTGAACGGCAACCGCCGGAAACACAGTATGAGCAAAAATCTCTAAAATCCCACCGGCTACACCTCCCAAAATGTAGGTATACAAAAGGCGTTGAGCAGAAAAGAACTGTTCAAAGGCACGTCCAGCGAAGAACAAGAACAGCATATTCATCGCAAAATGCCAAAAAGAAAAATGGGCAAAAATACTCGTAAAGAGAGCCCAAGGGTGAGTAATGAATCCGAATAGGTCAGTTTTCAACCCAAAGAGGAACATGCCAATTTCAGTAAATTGAAGGCTCGCATATGGGGAAAACAATCCGGAAAACACGCTTCCCAAACCAAGTATTAAAAACACCCCAGCATTGAAAAACAACAACTTCAAGTGCATACCACCTGTTTGGTACAAGTGCTTTATCTCTTCTATAAAATTACGCTGCATCAGTAGAAATTTTTTCGATCCGTGTATCTCCAAATTAGTACAATAATTGCACCCGTTAAGGCCCCTCCAATGTGGGCCAAATGGTTGATGTGATCCGTTTGCATTTGTACGGCCTGAATCACTTCAAAAAGAACATAACCTCCAATTAAATACTTTGCCTTAATAGGGATAGGCAAAAACATAATGTACAATTCTGTATTTGGAAAGAGCATGGCAAAAGCAGCCATTAAACCAAACAAAGCTCCGGAAGCACCAACTCCAGATGCCAATGAAAAGCCCAGGTAATCGTATACGGCCGGCAAGGCGTTGCCATTTCCTTTCACAATGGTGGTGAGCGTTGCATCTAGTTCAGAATCATTCATTTCCCTCATATGCAATACAAAATTGTTCAAGGATTCAATGGATATATTCGCAGCCTCAATTTGTTCCCTTACTTCCAGGAGTTGGATACCATTCACCACATTATCCAAGGCGAAAGCCCCCAAACCAGCTGCAAAATAAAAGATAAAGAAACGTTTAGCCCCCCATAGTCTCTCTAAATGACTACCAAAAATTACCAAAATGAGCATGTTGAACACAATGTGCATGAAGTTCAACCTGCTGTGCATAAACATATGTGTTACTGCTTGATAAGGCTCAAAAAAAGGAGTCCCCACATAATGAGAAGCCAAATAATTGGAAATATCTAGGCCAGAAGATGCATAAAAAAATTGCATGAGGATGAACAACAGAACATTGATGATCAAAAAGTTCTTTGTTACCTGCGGTAAGTTATTAAGCGACTGAAACATTAATTCAATTTTTCAATTTGTTCGAAGGAAATCTTTTTTAGAATGGGTCTACCACTCGGGGAATATTGATGTTCTGCACAGCGAAACAGCTGTTCAATAATCTGATGAGCACCTTCGGTATCTTTTACTAAGTTCTTTTTATTCGAGCTTGCACGCGCCACACTCAAAATACAAGCATGTGCCAATTCACCTTTTTCAATTTCATTGTTGGACAGCTGCAGGTCGAGTTCAGCCAAAAACTGGTCTACATTTTCATCCTGTAAAACACTGGGGATAGAGGTGATTTGCACCATTTCGTCCGCCATTTCATACCGAATGCCAATTTGATTGAGCATGCGTTGGTGTGACTGCCACAAATCCATTAAATGAAGGTCTATTTTGTGTTCGTAAGGAAACAACAAGCCTTGCGAAGGAATGGGCGAAACAATGAACTGCTCCATCATTTCGTCATATATAACGCGCTCCATCGCTCTTCTGGCATGTATACTCATCAATCCATCCTTGAGTGGCGTAAAGATGTAATTACCCGCCAAAAGAGTCGGTTTCCGTTCTATTTCTATATCGAGGTCCAATTCCTGAGGAGCAGCTGGTTCTTCTTCCGATTCTTCTTCGATCGGGTAAAAATCCGACCAATCTTCCGCATCGCTATTGCCAAAACCTATTGCATTCAAACTTGCATTGCTGTTCACCGTTTTACCCATGTTGGACTTCGACGAGGTGCGGATCGACTCATTGTGAAAAGGATTGTATTCGTGATTCACACGAATCTGCGGTTCTTGTGCGGGTTGCTTTTTCAAAGCTGCTGGTACTTCAAAACTAGTTTCAGCCTCAAAATCCAAGGTTGGCATAATGTTAATTTCCCCAACGAATTTTTACATGCCGTTAGCAAAATGCTGAAAATATGCCTGTCTTCTTCAAACTTAATCTCTGTTTTAGTCGGGTGGACGTTGACGTCTATTTTCTCGCAATCCGTTTCCAGAAATAAAAAATAGCCAGGCTGATGTCCAGGTTGAATCACACTTTCATAGGCTTTACTGATAGCCGAATGAAAATAAGAATCTTTGAAAAAACGATTGTTCACAAAAAAGTACTGATCTCCTCGTGATTTTTTGCATGCCTCAGGCTTGATAATGAAACCACTTAACCCAACGATGGTGGTACTTTCTTCGATGGGAACCAATTTGTCGTTGAAATTTTTTCCAAGTAGCTCTACCAAGCGCTGTCTAAGATTTCCAGGTGTCAACTTACGTACCACCTCTCCGTTGTGTATCAGCTGAAACTGTATATCGGAATGAGGGATGGCAACACGTTCGAATTCATTCAAAATGTTTTTGAATTCAACGTTGTCGGATTTCAAGAAATTGCGACGAGCCGGAACATTGTAAAAAAGGTTTTTCACCTCCAAGGTAGTTCCAGTAGCACACACCACCGGTTCCTCCTTCAAGATTTCACTTCCTTCCATTTGAACCAAAGTTCCCGTATCTTGATCCTCCATTTTGGTTTTGAGCGTAACATGGGCAATGGCTGCAATTGAAGCCAATGCCTCTCCACGGAAACCTTTGGTAGTTAGCATAAAAAGATCATCGGCGTGATGCAATTTGGAAGTAGCATGTCGTTCGAAACACATCAGTGCATCCATGGCAGACATTCCTTTTCCATTATCGGTGACCTGTATCAGTGTTCTCCCTGCATCTTTTACAATAAGGTCTATCTTGGTTGCCCCTGCATCGATGGCGTTTTCAAGCAATTCTTTAACTACAGAGGCGGGACGTTGAATAACTTCTCCGGCAGCAATTTGGTTGGCAATATGATCGGGTAATAGTTGTATGATTCCTGTCATTACCAGAGCTTTTTCACAACGTTATCTACTTCGTCTACCCCATTCAATAAAAAGTAACCGAGAATTAGTATCAAAGCAATCAAGATCAATACCCTAAAATTGGCTTGCTTTCGCTGAGCGGTAGCGTTCTTACTTCGCACCCATGTAGCCTGCATGTTTCTCCTTAAAATATCCTTTCGATCGGAAGCCGACAAGGTTTCGTCTTTCATACGAGCGTACTCTTTTTTCTTCAATTCGAGACGCTCTTTGCGCTCGTCGTAGTACATCGGAATGTAATCGAAGCGCTTATGGATGGGGGCTTTTGTTAAAAAACGAAGTTTCATGTCTTGCTCTTAGCTACAAATTTAATTAAAAGGTAGGTACAAATCGGAATGCACAAAACTTATACCGTTTACA
>JAOASF010000149.1 GCA_025210175.1 Crocinitomicaceae bacterium
ATGGAAAAAGAAAATCGTAAAGTTGATTGTAAACAAAAAAAAAGAGGCTATCTCATGCTTTTGAGACAGCCTCTTTTTTTTGGCATCCAACTTTTGTTTAACAACGTATATTATGCCAATAAAAAGGACGCGTTATCTGTCTTACATTAACATTCGTTCACAAGAAATATTGGTAAATTCGAACCACTAATTAAAAAATCAGATGAAAAAAATTACGCTCGCATTGGCTCTAGTTGCAGGAGCTTTTATCTCAACAGCTTTTGGTCAAATTTCTGCACCACAACCAAGTCCAACGGCAAAAATTTCTCAAAAAGTAGGTTTAACTGACGTTGAAATCGACTACTCAAGACCGGGTATGAAAGGCCGCAAAATCTTCGGTGACCTTGTCCCTTTCGGTGAGATCTGGAGAACGGGTGCGAACTCTTCTTCAAAAATTACGGTTTCAGACAATGTAAAAATTGGAGGACAAGATGTGCCAGCCGGTACGTATGCTTTGTACACCATTCCTGGAAAGGAAGAATGGACGGTTATCATTCACATATACCTCGAAAATTGGGGAGCTGGAGGATACGACATTTCACAAGATTTGTGTCGCTTTAAAGTGAAGCCAACAATGATGAAGGAAACATACGAAACCTTCACGATTGATTTTTCGAACCTAACGTATAGTGCAGGAACAATCGATTTGAAATGGGAGAACACCATGGTGAGCTTTCAGATTGAAACGCCAGCAGATGCGATGGTTGAAAAACAAATCAAAGAAACCTTGGTAGACGGACCAAGTGCTGGTTCATACGCATCGGCAGCTACTTTTTACCTTGAAAAAGGAAAGGAATTGGATCAAGCATTGACTTGGATCAATACAGCAATCGAAAAAAGACCGGAGGCATTTTGGTACGTACACACAAAAGCGAAAATCTTGGCTAAACAAGGCAAAAAGAAAGAAGCTATTGAAACAGCTACCAAATCAATGGAAATGGCAAAAGCTAACAAAGGAGGTGACTTCGGATATGTTGCTAACAACCAGAAATTGATTGACGAGTTGAACGGAAAGAAATAATATCATTTCCAATAAAAGTAAAAGTCGCCCCTCGAGGCGACTTTTTTTTGTTAATCTGAAGTTTAGTTATAAAAGAAGGATTAACATCATCTTGGCCTAAGCCACTAAAAAATTTCGTTTTTGCACATAACGTGTCCATTCTTCTGCTTCTTGAACGGACTTCGCAATGAATGTGGGAAAGAGTAAATTTCCCATTCGTATATACAACTTCACAAAGGTTCGAATCATGCCATTGGTACTTGGCATGGCGAGTGATTTTGTGATTTTCATCAGTTCAGTATTGTTGTACTTTCTGGCCTCACGTGGAATGCGAATCGTATGAATGGGCGGAAAAGTATAAATGAAATGATACTTTTTTGGCTCCAACTCCTCCCTCAAAATGGCATAATGCTCAATGAGTTTGTACAAAGGGAAATCTGAACCTGTAAATTCAACATAAACAAATTCTTCCTCCGATAGTACAATTTTCGCAATGGGGGTTTGAAAGTCCTTCATCCGTATTCCAACATAAAACAGGAATAGGAGGCTGAGTGTTCAACAAAATTATGCAAACATAAATTAATTGTCAAATTTTTCTAATTCGAGTCTTGCGAAACCTTGTTCTCCTGCTTCGGGAAAATAAAGTGCATTCCGTACGACAAAATCACTACACAAACAGAACCAATTAAATTGAACCAGAGATACCCCATTTGAAGAAAACTAGGGGCTAAATCATTTTGATTCAAGAAGTGAATGGTCAGTACAATAAGTTCTGATAAAATGGCAGCGACAAAAACAGCGTTCCCTCCTATTCGTTTGAAATAAAAGGCGACAAAGAATATACCCAATATGGTACCATAAAACAAAGACCCCAAAAGGTTCACGGCCTGAATTAAATTTTCAAACAAACTGGCGTAGGTCGCAAACAAGATGGCCAAGACGCCCCAAAGAAGGGTAAACATTTTGGATCGCTTCAAATAGTGTTTTTCATCTTCATTTTCACGAATTGATCGCTTGTAGACATCAATTGTGGTAGTGGTAGCCAAGGCATTGAGTTCTGATGCAGTTGACGACATGGCAGCTGAAAACATCACCGAAAACAGCAAACCGATCATCCCTATTGGCATGTAATCCATCACAAAGTTCATGAAGATATAATCCTTGTCGTTCCGTTCAATTTTATCGTCGACTTTCTTGACAATTTCCTTAGCCTGAGTGCGTAAATTTGCCTCTTTTTCCTGAAGTCCTTCGATTTCGTTCTGTAAAATAGAAACGCTTATTTGGTCCTCCACGTTTTGCGCTTCCACCAACGCACTGATTTTTTCTTTTTTCTCCGAAAACACCAAGAAGTAGTCATTTTCCAATTCTTTGAAATCCTCTTTGTACTTGGATTCTAAGACCTTTTCTGTACCCGTTTTATTGAAGAATAAGGGAGGTTGATTGAATTGATAAAAAACAAAGACCAATACACCAATAAAGAGGATGATAAATTGCATAGGAATCTTCAGTAGTCCATTCATAATCAACCCCAACCGGCTTTCCGTTAAAGACTTTCCGTTGATATAGCGTTGCACCTGCGACTGATCTGTTCCGAAATAAGACATGAAGAGAAAAACAGCCGCTGTTAACCCTGACCATATATTGTAGCGATCATGCAAATCAAATTCGGTGTTCACGATGTTCATTTTTCCCATTTTACCGGCAATGTGCATGGTATCTGTAAAAGAAAGTGATTCGGGCAGCATATTTAGTACCATAATCCCAGCGAGAATCATCCCTCCCATCATAATGGCCATTTGTTGCTTTTGTGTCTGTGTAACAGCCCTTGTACCTCCCGACACCGTGTAAACGATTACCAACACACCGATAAAAATATTCGTAAATGTTAGGTTCCAATGAAGTAAGGTACTCAAGATAATGGCCGGCGCATAAATGGTTATCCCTGCCGCCAGACCGCGTTGCAAGAGAAACAACCCAGCTGTTAAGGTTCTGGTTTTCAAGTCAAACCGACTCTCCAAAAATTCATAAGCTGTGTAGACTTTTAAGCGATAAAAAATGGGAATAAAGGTGACACACAGCACAATCATGGCCAAGGGTAGTCCCAAGTAAAATTGCAAAAATCGCATCCCGTCAGTATACGCCTGTCCCGGTGTCGACAAAAAAGTAATCGCAGAAGCCTGAGTGGCCATGATGGAGATTCCTATACTCCACCATTTCGCATCGTTATTACCTTTTAAATAACCTTGTAAATCGTTACTTCCACGCGTTTTCCAAACACCATAGATGACAATAAACAAAAGGGAACCTATGAGGACAAACCAGTCAATCCAACTCATGCGTAATAATTCGTTAGGAAGAAGTAAAAAATAATCTGTACCACTAAAAACAAGATCAATAACCAGTACCAACCCTGCCATTTGGCAAACAAAGGTGTTTTATCGTCCTCACTCATGTTTTAAAGATAATAGATTCGCAAATAGACGGTAGGCGCCAGGAACCCCAGCTGGAAACTGTCTGAAAAAAGAAAGTCCTGTGTAGATGTAATTCCCTTTTCCATAAGGTAATATCAGCAAGGCACCTTCACTCGGTGATTCACCTGGATCGTTCACAGAAAAGATTGCTTGGAAATCGCCTGACCAACTATTTGGAAAATACAACCCTCTTTCCTGCACCCATCCTTCAAAATCTGCTTCATTCAATTTATTCGGATAGTTCAGAACTGGGTGATCTGGGTTTATGAAGCGCATTTCAGCCGTTTCATCCGTTACTCTGTCGCGCGATAATTTCAAATTTTTCGGTGCCAAATTTTCAGTATTCAATCGATGCGAAGTATTGTATTGAGCAATGACATTTCCCCCATTGCTCACGTAGTTGAATAAATTTGGCATCCATGAATCAATATCGGGAATGGTATTAAAGGCTCTTACTCCTATGACAATCGCATCGTAGTTTACGGCAAGAATTTCTCCAGCTGATTGGATCAATTGAACTTTATACCCCATCAACTCCAGGGCTTTCGGACCTTCATCACCTGCACCCATTATATAACCAATTAAATTTCCTCTCTTGCGAAGTGGTATTACACTGATGTCCATTTTGGCCTTTTTCAAACGCACTTGTGCCGGGATGTGGTCGTAGACAATTCGTTCAACTGTAAGTGCTTCTTCTATACCGTCTTTGGTCTTCAAGTTAACCTTCAATTCTCCACCGCTCGCATCTTGTATTGGAACCAACACAATGGAAAGTTCTTTTTTCTGGCCCTTTTCACTGAGTTTAATTTTCTCTAGAGCTTGGTTCAAAACCCAACCTTTGGGCAGATCCAATAATAATTCTCCCTCAAAAGAAGCTCCCAAACAAGTTACGGTAAAATCAATTTTTTGCGGCTGAAGGTCATTGGCTATTAATCTCTGCTCCTCTTGAAATTCCACAGAAACTTTGGGTGTAAGGTAAACGGGTTCCATCAACTCTCCTTTTACAGGGTCGTTTTTCTTCAAAACCAGAGCTAACTTTTTTGTCCATCTGTACCCGTCAATATCAAAAAGTACTTCATACTGAATCTCCGGTTCGTTTTGCGGTTGTAAAACAAAGTCTTGGGAAGGAATTTGGTAAGTGCCCTCTGTACCTTGTTCACGCAACCAATAAGGTGTAGAATAAGCCACCTCTTTTGAAATTTTCCATCTTAGTTTTTCTTCAAAAGGTTTGTTCATCTGCAAGGCCAGGTCGTAATTCTTAACCTTATCGCTACCCAATCGCTTTATAGAAATCAATTTCAAATTGCTCTTGGCTCTAGCAACTAACTCAAAATCGACCACAATTGAATCGCCAGGTGCAAAACTCCACTCGTTGGTTCGCGCTTCGGCAAATAAGCCTAACACTTGCTCAATCAAATAGTTAACCTGGACAATCTTGGAAGATTTCCAGACAGAATTCGGCAAGTCATTTAAACTCTTTTGAATCTTTATCAATTGTGGTAAACTAGCCTCGGGCGAAGAAAAATTGTAGTTTTTCAGGAGGTCGCTCACCTGTTTGTACAGACCTTTTTGCCCCAACCTGAGCCAGGAGTAATCTACCCCGTCAAACAAGCTTGTACTTGCTTTTTCACCTGCAACGTGTTCAAAAAACTCAAGCATTTCACCCCTAGATCCAGTGGAACCAAAACCTTGACTTTTGTGCATTGATCGACTAAGAGCCGCAATCTCATTACAACTCGTACCCAACAAGGCAGAATACGCTCCAATATCTTCAGCTACCACGTTTTCGTCCTCAGCTGAAATGGAATTGTTCCACCATCTTCCTGTATTCGTAACAATTCTTTTAGGCTTCCACAAACCAACATCTTTCAACTGTTCACTGTAAGCAGTGGAATCGTTTGCCATCTGAAATGCCTTCAAAGCCAAAATCGCTGATGCCGTGTGATGACCGTGACCTCCTCTTCCGTCCATTGGAAAGCGACAAACCACCACATCTGGCTGAAAAGTTCGCATCACATACACCAAGTCACCCAACACCTCCTCCTCGTTCCAAATTCGGAAAGTTTCTTCAGGGTTTTTTGAATAACCAAAATCATTGGCACGTGAAAAGAACTGAATTCCCCCATCCACTTTTCGCGCCTGCAACAATTCCTGCGTTCGAATGATACCCAATCCTTCTCGCAGCTCTGAACCGATTAGGTTCTGCCCTCCATCGCCTCTTGTAAACGAAAAGTAGGCCGTTTCCATTTGTTTCTGATTGGCACAATAAGCGATAAATCGGGTATTCTCGTCGTCTGGATGAGCCGCCACGTAAAGCACTCGACCAAGAACGTTTAAACCTTCCATTTTGGCATAAATCTCCGAACTAGATAATTGCCTGGTTTGCGCGAACACCGAAAAGGTACATACAGTTGCTGCAAGGATGCTAAGGATTTTCATGCGACTAAAATAATACTTAAATAACCACCATTGCGCCAGAACCAATCTGTCATTTTGACACATTATCATTTCTTAACACGACATTTTGACATGCTGTTTTGAAAAAATTCGTTAACGAAAGTGACAATCTTTCTCCAGGAAAGCAATGGTCTATGATTTGAAATGGATAATAACAAATCAGAAACTTAAAATTAAACAGATATGACACTTTTAAAAAGACAAGACAGCTACCTTCCAAGCATTTTGAATCACTTCTTTGAAGGAGAGTTTTTCAAGGATGGAAGCCTTTCAACCAACAGACACAGTGTGCCTTCAGTGAACATTTTGAATCACGAAAAGAATTTTGAAATTGAGGTAGCTGCACCTGGTTTCAACAAAGAAGACTTTTCGATTGAACTCAAGAAAAATGTTTTGCAAATCAGCACGAGTCACACGGAAGAAATCAACGACAAACCCGGAAATTACACCCGAAGAGAATTTCACTATGGTTCCTTTGTGCGCAATTTCACCCTGCCTGATTTAGCCGACATGAATAATATTTCAGCCGAATACACCAATGGAATATTGCGCATCAACATCCCTAAAATGGAGTCGGCAATTGAAACCAACAAACGAATAACGATCAAATAAACCAATCAAAAGAAGAGTGAAGAAAGGGCTACGGCCCTTTTTTTTTATTTCAATTTGGGAACATTTTTTGCGTTTATACGAATACAAGAATACAGATGCGAAAAATTTTTACTCTTCTTTCTTTGTTCAATTGCTTTTTTTGGTCGAACGCCCAAGTAAACCTCGTTGGTACGTGGGAGGGCTTAATCTATCGAAACGGACAAAGATTGGATCAAGGTCAAACTTTTTTAATCTCATTCGACAAAGAAGGTGAACGCATTGAAGGTACATCACGAGAAGAAATTAACGAAACCGACTTTTACGGAATCGGAAAGTACTACGGTACTCAAAAAGACAGCACCATAGAAGTAAAGCATGTGGTGTATCAAGAAAAAAAAGGGTCCATCCGAACCACCTGGTGTAAAATGGAAATGACGCTAACGTACAACAGTAAAACAGGATATCTGGATGGAGATTACAATTCAATAGATTGCCGGCAAAACAATGGTAAAATAATCCTCTATCGCATTAACCCCAAATCCACCGACTTATCTGAACTCAAAAATGCTAGTTCAATTAGCCAGAAATTAATCGTTGACTTATCAAGAGGTCGTTCGGCACCAGAGGTAAGAGAGATAGAGCGCAAAAACTTTAAATTCAAGCCGATTTATTTCGACTACGACAAGGCCGAGATTCGACCAGAATACCATGCTTTTTTATTGGATATCATCCGCATAATTGACGGACATTCAGACTTACGAGTTCTGGTTACAGGTCACACCGACTCTGACGGATCTGACCAATACAACATTGAGCTCTCCAAACGAAGAGCTCAAGCCATTATTAATTTCTTTGTTATAAATGGGCTCCCTAAGGATAAAATTGAAATTCAATTTAGCGGAGAATCTAAACCAGTGGATGTAAATTCAACCGAAGAAGGGAAGCAAAGAAACAGAAGAGTAGAATTCAGTTTTATTTAATCAACCACTCTCAACCAAGTTTGTGTTCGGAAAAACGGCCCGATATAACCTCTAACGTTCAATTCATCCGGACGATCCTTTTCTACCCACATTTTTAAATCGTACACCTTCCCCGTTTCAGGGTCTACAATCGTACCATTTACCCAGGCTCCACCGTTCCATTCCATATTTCTCACCAACTGTAAACCTACCAGTGGTTCACCTTTTCTGTCGTCAGTACATTTGTCGCATTTTGCATTGGGTTCTCTACCTTCTCGGGGATACAAATACACGATTTTACCGAACATTTTATCACCATCTTTGTACAACTCAACGATTGATTTCTTTTTACCCGTTTTGTCGTCAATTGTCACCCACTTACCTAAACTAGTTTGGGCCATTGTGTAGCTGGAAAGCATCAATCCAACCACAAAAAGCATCAGTCCTTTCATAAATTTTTCTTTTAGGAAAAGATAAAAAGAAAATTTTAGGTGGTAAGGAAGTTCTTTAAAATCTCTTTTCCACTCGGCGTTAATACACTTTCAGGGTGAAACTGCACACCATACAACTTTCGCTCGTTGTTTTCAAAAGCCATCAGTACACCGGAGTCACTCATGGCGCTAATTTGAAACCCAGAATTTTCAGGCAAACGACAGGCCCAAGAGTGGTACAACCCCACATCAAATCGTTGAGCAACACCTCCGAGCAATTCGGATTCTCCCATGCGTCCAATCTCTTCTTGAACACCGTGTTTAACCTCGTTTAAATTGTAAATATCGCCTCCAACAAATTCAGTAATAGCTTGCATACCCAAACAAATCCCTAGAATTGGTTTCAATCCAGACATCGTCTTTAAAAGGTCATTCATGAAAGGAAAATCTTTTGGCAATCCCGGCCCAGGAGACAGGATAATTTTATCAAAAGCGCGCAAATCTTGAATCGTCAATTTTTCGGCGCTGCAAACCTCAACCTGCACCCCTTCCGACTCCAAATAATGTTGGATATTGTAGGTAAAGGAATCGAAGTTGTCGAGAATGAGGACTTTCAAAGGTTTTTGTGGCAAAATTAGTAAACTTGCACAAAGAAAATTCAAATGAAAAAAGTCATTTCAATTCCTGGAGCACCTGCACCCATCGGCCCCTACAGTCAAGCAATTGTAAAAGGAAACATGTGCTTTGTAAGTGGTCAAATTCCACTCAACCCAATGACAGGTGAATTGGAAACAGCAACCATAGAAGAAGCTACTCATCAGGTACTGAAGAACATACGCTCTTTAGTTGAAGAGGCAGGGTTTGAAATGAACGACATTGTAAAATGCAGTATTTTCTTGAAGAATCTGGACGATTTTCAGGTTGTAAATGGTGTTTACGGTGGATACTTTACATCCGAACCACCAGCCCGAGAAACGGTTCAGGTTGCAAAACTACCGATGGATGTACCCGTGGAAATCAGTTGCATTGCTGTAAAA
Organism: Crocinitomicaceae bacterium; assembly: GCA_025210175.1. Lineage (GTDB taxonomy): Bacteria > Bacteroidota > Bacteroidia > Flavobacteriales_D > Crocinitomicaceae > UBA2040. The sequence goes on from JAOASF010000149.1 coordinate 8,986, forward strand.
TAGAAAATTGAATACACCCACTTACGCATACAAACTCAGTGTAGTTATCGTCAACTACAACGTGCAGTTCTTCCTGGAACAATGCCTTAATTCCGTGCGCATTGCAGCCCAAAAGGTCCCAACTGAAGTTTTTGTAGTCGACAACATTTCCGTAGACGAATCCGTGAACATGGTTCGCGAAAAATTCCCTGAAGTCAAACTCATTGCCAATCAAGAAAACGTTGGTTTTTCGAAGGCCAACAACCAAGCGATTCGACAAGCCAAGGGAGAATACGTACTTCTGCTGAATCCCGACACTGTGGTGGAAGAAGACTGTTTCAAAAAAGTGGTAGACTTCATGGATCAACACCCTGACGCGGGAGGTTTGGGCGTAAAAATGGTAGATGGAAAAGGATGCTTTTTACCCGAATCCAAAAGAGCCCTACCCTCACCTTCTGTCGCTTTCTGGAAGATTTTTGGATTCAGCAACCTCTTTCCAAAATCGAAAATATTTGGTAGATATCACTTGGGACATCTCGACAAAGACCAAACCCATGAGGTGGAAATTTTGAGCGGTGCTTTCATGCTAATGCGAAACGAAACGCTGACAAAAGTTGGCCTACTCGATGAAAACTTTTTCATGTACGGTGAAGACATCGATTTATCTTATCGCATTATTCTCGGAGGCTACAAGAATTATTATTTTTCAGGCACTTCTATCATCCATTACAAAGGCGAGAGCACGAAGAAAAGCTCGGTGAACTACGTTCTTGTTTTCTACAAGGCCATGGTTATTTTCGCTCAAAAGCATTTTTCACAAAAAAACGCCAAGACCTTCAGCTTATTAATCAATTTGGCCATTTACCTCAGAGCTGGAGCCGCCATAGCCAGTCGTTTTATAAAAAAACTTTTCTTGCCAGCCATTGATGCCGCATGTATTTTGACAGGCATGCTCTTTTTAACCTCTGAATGGGAGGCTGCAAACATTGTTTTCCCAAAATTCGTTTACAGCATCTCCGTCCCTATTTACGCCTTTACATGGCTAACCGCAGCCTATATACAGGGGTTGTACGATCGAGAAATTCAGGCTAAAAACATTCTTTTCGGACTTGCTCAAGGAACTTTGTTGATCCTAATTATCTATGGACTTCTACCGAAAGACCTGCAATTTTCGAGGCTGTTTATATTTATCAGTTTGGCTTGGATTATTTCCTATTTAAGCCTTTCTCGCTTGGCGTTGTATCTCTTCGCTCCAAAGTACCTTCACCTAAAAGGCAAATCCACTAAAAAGTTTGTGGTGATTGGATTGGATGAAGAGTTTGAACGTGTTAAAGTTTTACTCAAGAATACTTTTCAGCGGGTAGAGTCCATTCAACATTTGCATTTTGAATCACAAAACGCCATTGAATTCGACAAAATCCGCAACCGCTTGGTGGAACTGGTTCAATTGAAAAAGATCAATGAGATCATTTTTTGTGCAAAAGACCTATCCTCGCAGGACATAATTCAATTCATGAGTTTGCTTCCAGGAGACGGTGTAGACTATAAAATCGCCCGGCCCGACACGCATTTTTTAATTGGACGCAACTCCTTCAATCCCCCTGGTGACCTTTACTTTATTGAAGCCAATAACATCGAAGAGCCAAAAAATAAACGACTCAAACGCATATTTGACGTTAGCTTTGCTAGTTTATGCTTAATTTTGTGTCCCGTTTTGGTATGGTTCTATCCCAATAAAAAGGTTCTAATGGGCAATTTAATTGGGGTTTTGACCAATCAATTATCGATGGTAGGATTCATCAAAAAGAAGCCAGAACTAGGGAGAAAGTTGCCCAGCATGAAAGTTGGAATTTTGTCCCCGGCTGACCTTTATGCATCTGAAATGGATGTCCAAGACAAACTAAACGTGCTCTACGCTCGAGATTATTCACTTCTCATGGACTGGAAAATCTTGGCAAAAGCATGGAAAAAATTAGACAGAAAAGTCCGTTAGGATTAAAAACTTAAATAGCTGGTATAAAAGATATGGCACAAGTAGAAGTTCGATTGCCCAAAATGGGAGAAAGTGTTACAGAAGCTACCGTAACAAATTGGTTGAAAAACGTTGGTGACAGCGTGGAAATTGATGAGCCACTTGTAGAAGTTGCAACAGACAAAGTTGACAACGAACTACCTTCAGAAGTTGCTGGAGTATTGGTTGAAATTAAATTCGAGAAAGATCAAGTTGCTCAAGTAGGTGATGTAATCGCCATTATCTCTACAGATGGTGATGTTGATGCTCCTGTGGCTGCTCCTGCAGAAACAAAAGTGGAAGCTGTTGCAGATAAAATCGAAACGGAGATTACAGCCATGGTAGAACACAGCAATGGTTCTGCTTCAGTGGCGGACATCGACAAGCATGGTCCTAGCGGTAAGTTTTATTCTCCATTGGTTAGAAGTATCGCCGAAAAAGAAGGTATTTCAATGACTGAATTGGAGGCTATTGCTGGAACAGGACAAGCGAGTCGCGTTACGAAAAAAGACATTTTAAACTACCTAGAGGTTCGCACCAAGGGTGGAGGTCAAGTTAGCACAGCCCCTGCTAAAGAAGTACAATCAGCTCCTAAGGCTGCTCCAGCACCTGCTGCTGCACCAATGGGTGGAGGTTTCTTGGCCAACATCAAAGAACCAGTAGTTACACCAATGCCAGGTGACGAAATTGTAGAGATGGACCGCATGCGCAAGTTAATTGCAGACCACATGGTGATGTCCAAGCATGTATCTCCACATGTTACTTCATTTGTAGAGGCTGACGTAACGAACATCGTGAACTGGAGAAATAAAAACAAAAAAGAATTTGCTGCTCGCGAAGGAGAGAACTTAACGTTCACACCTATCTTCATGGAGTGTGTTGTGAAGGCAATCAAAGACTTCCCAGGAGTAAACGTTTCTATCAGCGGTAATCAAATTATCAAACGAAGAGATATCAACCTAGGAATGGCCACGGCACTTCCTTCAGGTAACTTGATCGTTCCAGTTATCAAGAATGCAGATCGCTTAAACATGGTGGGACTTGCCAAAGAAGTTAATGGATTGGCGAAAAACGCTCGAGATAACAAGTTAAAGCCAGAAGATATCCAAGGCGGAACCTATACGGTAACCAACGTTGGAACGTTTGGAAACGTAATGGGAACACCTATTATCAACCAACCTCAAGTTGCTATTTTGGCATTGGGGGCTATTCGTAAAGTTCCAGCGGTTATTGAAACACCAGATGGAGACTTTATTGGGATTCGTCACAAAATGTTCTTGTCTCACTCTTACGATCACCGCGTAGTGGATGGAGCGTTAGGAGGAATGTTCGTGAAGAGAGTTGCCGAATACATGGAGCAATTCGATCCGAATAGAACAGTTTAAATATTTAGTGGAAAGTCGGTTGAGAAACCGACTTTTTTTTACCTTTAGGTATGGTTATGCGTTTTTTGTTCGTTTTACTAGCCTTACTGCCTTTCACATCATACTCTCAGGAAGACCCCACAGAGGAAGAAATTCGATTAATTGCGGAAAACGAGTCTGAGCAAAGACTCGCCGTGAAGAGTTATGTCCTCATGCAAGAAGGTTATAGTTTTTTTGCTGAAATTATTACTGATAAACTTTTGCAGTTCCAGCCTGACAATGCCAACTACAATTACCGAAAAGGTTTTTTGGTTTTAGATGGTCGAAAAGATGCGGCAGAGGCAATACCTTTTTTCGAGAAGGCAGCTACCAAAGTCACGAAAACTCCCGACTTTTATTCTACAAAAGAAACAGCCGCACCTCCTGATGTTTACTATTATTTAGGTAGAGTCTATCATTTGATGACCAAAATCGACAAAGCCCAAGAATACTATCAGAAATTTTTAGTTAATAGCGATCCGAATTCCGAATTAATCCCCTATGCACGTTTGAAGTTGCGTCAATGCGATGTTGCCGTAAGAGAAATGGCTACTCCGCGCAGTGCGAGGGTGGAAAATATTGGGAAACAAGTAAATGGAAAATACCCCGATTATTCCTCCGTAATTTCACTCGACGGATCTGCCCTGTACTTTACTTCACGAAGACCCTGGGAAAACAATGAGTCTGGTGGCTTTCGCGATTATAGATACAACCATTTCACAGAAGATGTTTACGTATCCTATATGGACTTCGACGGAGAATGGATGGAACCATTCCGCCTGGAGTTTTGTATTCCGAGCAGAAACGAAGCAACGATTGCTGTGAGTCCAGATGAACGCCGTATTTATGTTTATGAGGACACCACTGGAGACGGAGATATTTATTATTCAAATTTCGAAACTAACCGCTTTCAGGAAGTTGTCAAGTTTGAAAACGACAATGTCAATACAGAATGGTGGGAACCCCATATCTACGTTACCCCTGACGGACAAACGATGTTTTTTTCCTCTGACCGCCCAGGTGGTTTTGGAGGGAGAGATATCTATCGTTGTGTAAAGTTGCCCAATCAAGAATGGAGTCAACCGATCAATCTTGGACCTGACGTCAATACACCATTCGACGAAGATTCACCCTTTATGGCCATCGACAACAAGACTTTGTATTTTGCTTCCAACGGTCCTTTGTCAATGGGAGATTTCGACATTTTCTTGAGTAGACGCGATGCAGACAACAACTGGTCCCCTCCTATCAATCTAGGGTTTCCACTCAATTCTACGAATGACGATATTTATTACACCACTACAACCGATGGATTGAGAGGTTTCCTTACCTCCTATCGAGATGGTGGCTATGGCGAAAAAGACATTTACGAGGTGAAAAACGACTACCTCGGTGTAAATGCGGTTGCTGTTTTGAAAGGACAAATAAAAACGGTTAACGACCTACCAATTCCGGAAGACGTGGCCATTGAAATCACCTGTTTGGATTGCGATCAAAATGCCAAAAACACGGTTTATCCAAGGTTGAGAGATGGTATTTATTTCTCGAGCATGGAGTCTTGCCACAAGTATGAATTGGTTTACGTTTACGACAATGGACAAAAGGTCATTTATACCGAAGAGGTACAAACAAGCTGTTCCGATCGTTATGATGAAATTTATAGAGACATTTTAATTGATGTTTCACAGCCGGATGAAATCGTTTCACTACCGAAGGAAGGTGTAGCGACCAAAGACAGCATAGTATCCCGTCCACGCGATGTTTCCGAAATAGAAAAAGAAAGAGAAAAGAAAGGTAAACTAACGCGCAAGGAGCGCAAAGAACGCAAGGAAAAAGAAAAGGAACTTCAGTTTGATGAGTTTTCAGCTAAGGATTTCAAAAACCCTTATTACAAGCACTATTTCAATTATAACAAAGCGAAAATCAACCCAAATAGAGGTGAGTTTAAGAAGTTTGTCAAAAAAATTGAAGAGCAGCTAGAGCTAGGCCGCGAAAACATATCCATCAACATTTATGCTTCCGCTTCGCATGTACCAACGCAAACATTCGAATCAAACGAACAATTGGCCTTTGTACGAGCCGAGAGCATCAAGTATGACATCATTGCTTACTTCCAAAACAAAACAGAATATCAAGACAGAATTGTTGTAACCATCCAACAAAGCATTGTATCTGGACCCGAATACGAAAAGGATTTTTACAATCGTTTCAAGTACCGTCCTTATCAATATGTTGAAGTTACCACCGAGTAATTCTTTCAAGAAATTAACGCAAACCTTATTATGCCCATTGCACTTCAACGACCTATCGCCATTTTTGATCTTGAGCCCACTGGTATCAACATAACGCAGGACCGTATTGTTGAAATAGCCATATTGAAAATTCATCCAGATGGCACTCAAGACACTTACGAAAAGCGTGTAAATCCAGAAAAGGAAATGACAGCGGAAATTATTGCCATTCACGGTATAAGCAATGAAGACCTAAAGGATTGTCCTACCTTTGCAGAGATTGCTAAAGAGGTAAAAGAGTTTGTTGAAGGCTGTGATTTTGGAGGTTTTAACTCAAACAAGTTTGACGTTCCTGTCCTAGTCGAAGAAATGCTCCGTGTAGGGGAAGCCTTTAGCATAGAGAATCGTAAATTCATCGATGTTCAGAACATTTTTCACAAAATGGAACAACGTACTTTATCGGCCGCGTACAAGTTTTATTGCGACAAAGACTTAATCAATGCACATAGTGCTTTGGCAGACACAGTAGCTACTTGGGAGATTCTTAATGCACAAATTGAACGCTATGATGAACTCCAAGATAACGTCGATTTTCTTTCTGATTTTTCCAAGGCACACGATTTCAAAAGAGTTGATTTTGCAGGACGCTTAGCTCGCAATGAGAAAGGAGAAGTAGTTTACAATTTTGGAAAGCATCGAGGAAAGACAGTTGAAGAAATTCAAGCGATAGAATCGGGATATTATGGTTGGATGCTTAATGCCGATTTTCCTTTGCACACCAAGCAGTGCTTAAAACAAGAAATGGAGCGCTTGAAGGCCAAACAAGCCAATCGAAAGGAACAGCCCAAGAACATGGATCACAAATTAGAACAACTCAAAAAGAAGTTCAACTCATGAAAATATTCTGCATCGGCAGAAATTATGCCGACCACGCAAAAGAAATGAATGCTAGTATCCCAACGGAACCTGTATTCTTTATGAAACCAGACACGGCCCTCACCAAGGAAAAAGACTTTTATTATCCCAATTTCACCACAGACCTTCACTACGAATGTGAAATCGTGGTGAGGATCGACAAGGTGGGAAAGAACATTTCGCCCGAATTTGCCCATAAGTACTATTCTCAGTTTTCACTCGGTATTGATTTTACGGCCAGAGATTTACAGAAAAATTGCAAGGAAAAGGGACTTCCTTGGGAGATTGCAAAAGCTTGGGAAAACAGTGCTCCCATTTCTAATATCTGGCTCAACGCAAAGGATTACGATTTGAATAATCTGAACTTTGACTTGACGCAAAACGGCAACACCGTTCAAAAAGGAAACAGTTCGAACATGCTTTTCAAGATTCATGAAATCATTGCTTACTTATCTAAATTCAATACCCTTAAGGTCGGAGATTTGATTTACACGGGCACACCAGAAGGAGTTGGTCCAGTTCAAATCGGAGATGAATTAGTCGGAAGTATCGAAGGAAAGGAAATGTTCCGTCTATCGGTAAAATAACCTATTTACCAGAGCCTTTAAAGATTATCAATACCGTGTATAACATGATTTTGATATCCAAAGCCAAGGTTCTGTTTTTCAAATACAACAGATCGTACTTCATTCGTTGTAACATTTGCTCGACATTTTCGGCATAACCGAATTTTACTTGCCCCCAGGAGGTAATTCCGGGTCTCACTTTTGTTAGTTGAGCAAATTGTGGTTCTACTTTTTTGATCTGTTCAATGAAATAAGCTCTTTCTGGACGCGGCCCCACAAGAGACATATCGCCAATTATCACATTGTAAAATTGAGGAAACTCATCCAATCGCATTTTGCGCATTATTTTTCCACTTTTGGTAATGCGCGGATCGTCTTGAGAGGACAATTGAGGACCGTTTTTTTCTGCATCCGTGTACATGGTTCGGAACTTATAAATCGTAAACGGTTTGCCCCTCCATCCTATTCTTTCTTGACCAAAAAATATAGGGCCCTTGGAGGAAAGTTTAACCGCCAATGCAAGGACAATGTACACGGGAATCAACAATATCATGGCGATAGCCGAAAGAACAATATCCAAAATTCGCTTCATGATTCTCTGCCAGTCGGGCATTGTATCCGTATTGATTTCGGTGAGAAGTACTCCGTAAATGTTGGTCATTTTAACGGAACCTGAAAGCAAATCGAACATATCTGAGATCAATTTGATCTTGATATTCCCCGTATCTATTCTACTGATGATATTCTTGAGTCGCTCGTGTTCAGTACTCTCAAGCGCAATAATCACTTCTTCTATTTCGTGTTTCAGTAAAATTTCTTCCACCTGATCGACATGCCCCAAATATGGCAGCTCTTTTTCCAATTGACGATCGATTCCATTGAGGTTCACAAAACCAATAATTTCGTTTCCGATACTTCTTGGCAATTGCTGAATTTCATAATACAACTGTAAGGCCTTATCTGAACCTCCTACCAAGAGAGTTTTGAACCCATGTTTTCCCGAGTGAAGCTGACGAACAATGTAACCTACAAATGGCCATCTAAAAAGGAGCGTCAAAAGAATATGAAGCGTAAAGAGCAACAAGAGAGATTGATAATAGGTTTGGTAGCTATTGATTTCGTCATCCAATAAGAGGACAAAAAACAAAAACAAGGTCCCCATTAAAGTGGCTATAAAACTCAGGGAAAAAATTCGAATTCGGTGCATGCGACGAACATCCACATAGGTCCCTTGTAAGAAGTAAATACAAAGCCAAATGGCTGGAACTACAGTTAACCCTAAATAGAAGCGGTCATTCGGAACAAACTCCTTGCCTTCGATGTAAATGTTTCGGAAATAATAAAACAAGCCCCAACTCAACAAGGCTGAAATCCAATCCAAAAACAAAAGGTAAGTACGTAGCAGCCGATTTGACATCCTAGAAATGAATCAATTTTACATTGTCGATAATGATCTCACTCGACGACAAACCATCTCCCAATTGCGCACTGAATGAAACTTCATAGTATTCTGCATTGGGTGTAGCACCGACCAATTCTTTCAAATCGATGTAGATCTTCTTCCAGACCACAGATGCAGCAGGCTGGGCATTCATCTGAATATTCACATGGTCTTGAATATTGGTCGCCGATACTTCTATTAACCCTGTAACCAAGCTGTTGGTGGATCGGTAGTCAATTTCCAAATAAACCTCTTTTCCTCTTGGGAGTGGAATTTTTCCGTTGGTATAGGCGAGCAATAAGTTCTTGGAAGTGTTCAATTCCGCTAAACCATAATAGTTTCCATACTTGAGTTTTGCAGGGTCAGATCCCTTTTCAAAACTGGCCAATGAATTGTCGTCGGTTTCTATTTGAACAGCTGCATCTTCAAAGTCTTCTATCCAAAATTGACAATCCTTGTAATAGCGTGTTCGCGGATCTACCGTAACCGTTTGGTTTTGAACAAAGACCACATCTTCATAATATGTCTCGGTGAAAGGATATAGCTTCTTGGTAGCTGAAATCCCATTGTTCACAACTACTGGAAAAATGGAAACTTTTGCAGCTCCCGTTACGTCCAGAAGAGGAATTTTAACCGGGAGTTCAAAAATTCCTTTGAATTGATCATTCACGTAAATGGCTGCATCCGTGAGCGCATGCGATAATTCTCCCACTGGGTTTTGCGAATTCGGGTTCGCCTCAAGGGTCCACTTGTTAACTTCCAACCAAACAGGTGCTTCGTTATTTTTAACACAGCCCAGTAGAAAGAAAACAAAAAAGAAGGGTAAAAATTTCATCGTCACAATAACGTTTAAAGCTTTGCTTTATTGCTAAGAAAGGACCGTTTTTGAGTCCATTTTATCTAAAATTTGTTGCGCTACATGCAAAGCATAAAATCCGTCGTGAATATTGACAATTGGTTCCTCGTCATTTACAATGGCTTGATGGAATGAACGAAGTTCTTCTTTGATGGCGTTCAACTCCCCTATTTTCGGCTTGTCGAAATAAACTTTCTTCACCGGTTTGCCATTTCCTGGATCAAATACCACATCAAATGGATCGGGTTCTCCTTCAATATCCTTCATGCGCACAATCTCCGTTTCTTTCGTTAAGAAATCGACTGAGATGTAGGCATCTTTTTGGAAAAAACGCGATTTGCGCATGTTTTTCATGGAAATTCGGCTTGCTGTTAAATTGGCCACACACCCGTTTTCAAATTCAATTCTCGCATTCGTAATATCTGGAGTATCACTCACAACACTCACGCCCGAAGCAGAAATGTTTTTAACATTTGATTTCACCACAGACAAAATCACATCGATATCGTGTATCATCAAGTCTAATACAACAGGAACATCCGTGCCTCGAGGATTGAATTGAGCCAAACGATGCGTTTCAATAAACATTGGGTTTTCCAAATAAGGTCTCGCCTCTTGAAAGGCAGGATTGAACCGTTCCACGTGACCTACTTGCACTTTTACACCAGCTTCGGTAGACAAGGAAATCAGATTTTTTGCTTCTTGAACGGTTTCCGTAATTGGTTTTTCAATAAAAACATGCTTGAAAGCCTTAATGGCTTTGGATGCGCAATCAAAATGACTCAAAGTTGGAGTTACTATATCCAAAGCATCAACCTGATCTATCAATTCATCTATCGTTTCAAAACGCTTGATTCCAAACTCTTGTTCGGCATGTCGAGCATTGTCATCATTGGGATCGTAAAACCCAACAAATTCAAAAAGATCGTTTAATTCCAACAAAAGTCTAATGTGAATCTTACCAAGGTGTCCTGCACCGAGTACGCCTATTTTGAGCATAAAAGGATGTTTTGCGACAAAAATAGACAGTTTGAGACGGAGTTGAAGAAGGCCAAGGCTTTTTTTTCAACAACTTAGGATCAATTCAAATGATTGAGTTGATTTAGGTTGAAACTATCGTAATAACCTGTTGCTAAATTGGTATGCAGCTTGGTGAGGGTCGTTATCTGACCCGTATGATAGGTAAAATGCTCCAAAACATGCACCACCACAGAAAACCCTGTTTCTGTAAACCCTTGAATTTGATAGTTTTCGACCAAATCTTTTTCATTCAATTCCTCGAAGGTTTGACGGATGTTCACTCTCAAATTTTCGAGAAGAAAGATGAGATCCGATTTCTTTATGTTGGGATGCACCTGAAATTCCAAGTCTCGGTCTCTATTATCCGGCACGCCACCCAGTCCGCTCAAAATCCACTGTCGTGCGTTTCCACACAAATGCATGATCAAACTTCCGATGGCGGGAATTTCCTTGTTCACTTGATACCACAATTGCTCTTCGGAGAGCATTGTCAAACACTTAAAAATACGCGTGTACGACTCATCAAAAACGCGTTTTTCAAACTGATCAAATAATAGTTCTTTTGTCAACATGCTCATTTTCAATGGTGATATTTAAAATTAAGAAATTATTTGTGAAACTTTGGTTTGTGCATCTAGATTTATGTATATTTGCACCCGCAAAACGGAGGTTGTAGCTCAGCAGGTTAGAGCGTCGGATTGTGGTTCCGAAGGTCGCGGGTTCGAAACCCGTCTTCCTCCCAAAACAAAAAAGGTTGGACGAATATCCAACCTTTTTTTATGTTCTATATTTTCTTCCTTTTTACCAATAATTCAAGTAGTCCAAGGTCGAAAAAGTAACGTCGATTCGCGCGCCCATAAAATCAGCATTGCTGACCTCTTTGGTTGGCGTTATATGTGTTGCAAAATAGATTCGATTCTTTTCCTTTTGAATCCAACCTACATACCATCCACCGTCAATTCTTTTTCCATCCATCATTGAAAGGCCAGTTTTTGCATACAATTTTCCATTC
>JAOASF010000150.1 GCA_025210175.1 Crocinitomicaceae bacterium
CCTAGGAGGAACCGTGGTAAAACGCGCCTCTTTACACAATGCTGATCAAATCGAAAAATTGGGTTTGTGCCGTATGGATACGGTATACGTCGAGAAAGGTGGAGAAATTATCCCAAAAATCGTTGGGGTCAACGAAGCCAAAAGACGAAGCGAAGAAAGAGTTGTTTACATCAGTTCTTGTCCTGAATGCGGAACAGAATTGGTGCGCAATGAAGGAGAGGCGCAGCATTTTTGCCCGAACGACACCGGGTGTCACCCGCAGGTAAAAGGAAGAATAGAGCATTTCATAGGGCGCAAAGCCATGGATATAGAAGGTCTTGGTGCTGAAACGGTAGACGCTTTGGTTCGCGTTGGCTTACTCACTGATGCCGGAGACCTGTACACGCTAACTTTCGATCAAGTGGTTTCTCTCGATCGAATGGCGGATAAAAGTGCCAATAACTTGATACATGGTGTGGAACGTTCCAAGCAAATTCCTTTCGAAAGAGTCTTGTTTGCCATCGGAATTCGATTTGTTGGAGAAACTGTTGCTAAAAAGTTGGCCCAAAAATTTAGTACACTTGATAGACTAATGAAGGCCACTTATGAAGAATTGTGTGAAACAGAAGAAATAGGTGAGAAAATTGCCCTTTCGGTGATTCAATTTTTTAAAGAGGAGCGAAATCTAATTTTTATTGAAAAATTAAAAGTGGCCGGTTTGAAAATGGAAGCCGAACAGAAAAAGTTGGATTCCTCGGTATTGGATGGAAAAGTCTTTGTGGTTTCAGGCGTTTTTACCAAGGTTTCACGAGATGAGTTAAAAGGATTGATAGAAGCAAACGGAGGAAAAGTGGCTTCTTCTATTTCTGCTAAAACCAATTTTGTGTTGGCAGGTGACAAAATGGGACCCGCCAAACTCGAAAAAGCAACTAAATTAGGAGTTGAAATTTTAGACGAAGACGCATTTTTGGACCTAATTGATGCCCAATGAAAACGATTTTAATTGCCGAAGAAAGTCAGCAAAACCTACTCCGAAATTTTGCCCAGAAAATGAAGGGGCTCGGGAGTGTTGAGTTTGTTTTTCTTCGAAAGGAGAAAAATCAAGAAAAGACGAAATCCAAAGACAGCTACTTTTTTTCTCAGAAAGACCTAAATCTTTTCGGAGGATTGAAAAACGATGTGCTCAAAAATGTCCTTGCCCAAAAACGCGATTTGATGATTGTATATGGAGAAGTGTCGAAAGCATTCCACAAAGTACTTCTTCAGATTCCGGTTCAAAAACGCATGGGAATGAACTCGGATGCAAATTTGAACTTCCATGTTAAACTTCGAACAAATCATCAAGAAGTTCAACAAATGACTAATTTTGCTAACGAAATATTAGAAAAAATAAAAAGATGAAAAACATTTTCTCTGGCGCTGGAACAGCCCTTGTTACCCCATTCAATGCTGACTTTTCAATTGATTTTGCTTCTTTGAAAAAGTTGGTGGAGTTTCAACTTGATGGAGGAATTGATTTTTTAGTTGTTCAAGGAACAACCGGAGAATCACCGACTCTTTCATGGGAGGAGAAGATGGAGATTTTGGCCTGTGTTCAGGAGGTGACCAACAAGCGAGTTCCCATTGTTTTTGGTTTGGGTGGAAACAATACGGTTGAAATAGCGCATAAATTAAAAACACTTCCAGCAGGTGTAGATGGACTTCTTTCGGTTTCACCCTATTACAATAAACCAACACAAAAAGGAATCGTTGAACATTACAAGTACGTAGCTGGTCATACGGATTTACCGATAATTCTTTACAATGTACCGGGAAGAACAGGGTCCAATATGTTGGCTGAAACTACATTGGAGCTGGCGGAAATTGATAACATTGTGGCCATGAAGGAGGCTTCTGGAAACATGGAGCAAATCATGGATTTGATTCGTCTGCGACCTGATGGTTTTGGAATTCTTTCTGGTGATGATCCGATTACAATGCCTTTGATGACTCTTGGAGCAGATGGAGTTATTTCCGTTGTATCGAATGCCTTCCCGCAGAAATTCACGCAAATGGTTCATTTAGCCAGAGAGGCAAAAAATAAGGAAGCACGTGAAATTCATTATAGTTTAATAGAAATTACTAAATTGTTCTTCGCTGAAGGGAATCCTGGAGGCGTAAAAGAGGCCCTTGTGGAATTGGGATTAATGAATAATACCATGAGGCAACCACTTTACAATGTTTCGTCTAACTTAGCAGAGCGAATAAAAAGTTTAACTAAAAAACTCGCATAAATTCATGAAAAACCTACTGCCATTCTTCCTAATATCAACTTTTCTCCTTCTGGTTAGCTGTAAGGGTGAGAAAAAGGAGCGTATGGTGAATGATGTGAACCTCGAAGAGCAAAAGGTCGACCAGGAAATCATCTCCACCTTTTACAACATTCCATCTCCCTCCGAACAATTAATGAGTTTGAAAGAACTGGACGGAAAGGAGCAATTTGCAGATTTGTTGTCAACGAAGGGTTTAACCAAGTTGAGCACCACGAAGCAACGAGCTATTTTCTTTGGAGCCTTGGCAGCAGACGCATCCTATTTGGCGAGTAAATCGCAAAAAGGAGGATTGATGAGTTATATCGTGGCTCTTGAATCTCTAGCTCAGGAGTTGGGCTTCGGAGATTTGTATCGCGAAGACATGAATAAAATCGCTGCTGACAAGAATGTTTCGAGCGATTCTCTTTTCGTAATGGCAGATAAGTTTTACCTCAAGGCCTTTGATCGTTTGATTGAAAGTGACAAGGGAGGTGAACTGGGATTGATGTTGTTTGGCGGTTGGATTGAAACCATGCACATTGCCTTGCAATCTTCTTATGGTTTTGATAAAAGCTTGAAGATTAATCAGTTTGTTGCCGAGCAGAAGCTGGTGGCCGAAAACTTGATATCCTACTTGTTGGATTATCAAGAAAACGAAGACATCGCAATGCTTACCGAAAAAGTGAGCGAGATATTGAACATCTACGAGGAAATGGATTGTGAGTACGGCAACTCCAATGTGGTTCAATCAGAAGGAAGAATCGAATTGAGTGGAGGAACCAAATGCAAGCTTACGATAGAAGTGTTTGAAAGCCTTAAAAAGGAAATGTCGAACCTACGTAAATCCTTCGCGACGCTATGAGAAGTTTTTTGATCCTTTTATTCGTATTGGTGGGATCAAGCTCCTTTTCCCAATGTCCAAATCCAGAAAGATTTATTAAGAACAAAGGAAGAGAGTATTCCAACAATTCCCAGTCCCGCTCGGCATATATTCGAGTAGGAGAAGTTTTTGAAACCGTTTTTATTTGTCAAGGCGGTTACGATTATCGTTTCACCATCGAAGCCTACGAAAAAGATGCAGGCAATATCAAGTATGAGGTTTACGAAATGGTCGTTTCCAAGGTGGAAGAAAACGGTAAGTATGTCTACAAAAAGCAAAAGCATGTTTTGAACTCTTCTGTAGACAACCAACCCATTCAAATTAGAACCGACGATACACGAAAGATTTATATCAAAATGTTACTCGACGGTGAGGATATCGATCGCATCGAATGTGTTGGAATATTAGCTGAATATAAGAAGGCCAAAAAAGTGGGGTTCTAAGGGATTACTTCTACCTTTGCTCAACTTTAACAGCATGAACATTTTATCCGCAATAATTGAACGTATCGACCGTTCAAAAAACATCGTTTTAACGGCTCATAAATCCCCAGATGGAGATTCTATAGGTAGTTCCATGGCGATGTATCAATACTTGAAAACCTTAGATAAAAAGGTACTAGTTTGTCACCCCGACCCGTGTCCGAATTATTTGACTTGGGTTGAAAATGTGGATGAAATTCTGAATTATGAGGAACAAGCTGAACAGGTGGCAAAAGCTCTTTCAGAAGCTGAATTGATTTTTGCACTGGACTATAACCATCCGTCTCGAATAGGGGACATGACCCCTTTGCTTGCAGATTCAAAAGAAAAATTGGTGATGATTGATCATCACTTAAATCCAGCAGATTTTGTCAGCTTGGCTTATTCCAAACCCGAAACTTGTTCTACCGCCGAATTGGTTTATGAACTCATTCACGCCGATTCAAGGGTTGAAATGAACGAAAGAATAGGAACGCCGATTTATTTGGGCTTGTTGACCGATTCAGGTTCATTTCGCTTCAATAGTGTAGTTGCTCGAACGCACGAGATAGTGGCCGACTTGCTCAACTCGGGAGTCAACCACACCCGCATTCACGAATCGGTTTTCGATCAAAATTCTATCAATCAAATTCGATTGAAATCCTATGCGCTCAATCAAAAATTGGAATTGCTCCATGACAATCAAGTAGCATTAATTTCGTTAACCGAAGAAGAACTCAATAACTTCAATTACCAAAAAGGAGATACCGAAGGTTTGGTCAATACGGGATTGTCCATCAAAGGAATCCGAATGTCCATCCTTCTCCAGCAAAAAGGAGATGCGATAAAAATGTCCATGCGTTCAAAAAAAGAAGTATACGTCAACCAGTTGGCTGCTGATCATTTTGATGGGGGTGGACATGCATATGCCTCAGGGGGTATTTCTCATGACACGATGGAAAACACCTTGAATAAACTCAGATCTGTAGTAGCAAATTACTTGTAAGATGAAATATTTGATACCCGTTCTTTTACTTTTTCTTTCTTGTTCGGAAACACCCGAAGAACCGAAAAGAGTGCAATGGTCCAAGGAAAGCAGCACCAAATTGAACAAGGAATTGACCGAACAGGAAAAAATTGACATTGACCTTTACAAGGATCGCGTTCGCGGTGGTAATTTTCAAGAAACCGGCTCCGGACTCAATATTTGGGTGAAAAAAGAAGGGGAGGGCGAGGTGGCCCAAGTGAATCAATTCGTACAAGTGTCGTACAAGATCAGCCTGCTTGATGGGACCTTATGTTACCAAACCAAAGCAGATGAGTATCAGGAATTTCGCGTCGATAAAAGCGAAGTTGAAACAGGGATCCAAGAGGCGATTAAAATGCTCAATAAAGGGGCACAGGCCATGTTGGTTATTCCAAGTCATTTAGCGCATGGTTTAACGGGAGATAGTGACCAAATTCCACCCTTAACTCCCATAGTTGTAGAATTAGAGTTACTCAACATCAGATGAAAAAAATCGTTTTTTTAGGAGCTGTGATGGCTTCAGTGCTCGCATGTAAACAAGATCCTACGCAGGTAGATAAGAAGCTGGATGTTCAAAAAGCAGAACCGCAATATCAGGCTGCAGCAACCAGCGATTCGGCGGTTTATAGCAATGGTTTGAAAATTCATTGGCTTCATCGTGGAAAAGGGGACTCTTTGGAAACAGGAGACTTGGTGGAAATAGAGTACAAAGTATTTCTCAGCGATGGAAAGTTAATAGAAGGCTCTCACAAACTTGGTGGAACCTTTCCTTTCATGGTGGGCTTCGGAATGCAAACCAAGGGTTGGGATTTTGCAATGACAAAACTCGCAGTTGGGGATGAAGTGGAAGTGTACATTCCTGCCGAACTTGCGAGAGGTGAAAAAGGGATCGAAGGCTTAATTCCACCCAATTCAGCCAATATTCTTTACCTCAAAATCGTTGAAAAACGCAATGCTGATAAAGTTATCGATGGAACGAAACTGTACTACATTGCTCAAAACAGAAAGAACAAAACTGTTTTCAACGATACGAACAGCATTACTTTTCACACCATGATTAGTACTCCATCTAACCCGATGTATTTCAACACCTTCCGTTCCAATCAACCATTCACCATGAAAATGAAGGATGCAGGTGTTGTTCCCGGTTTGAAGAAAGCGTTAAACAATGCTAAAAAAGCCGATCGACTTTATGTGGTGATTCCGCCTGGCGAAGGGTACGGAAACAAAGGCTATCAGGACTTGGTGAAACCCAATGAACCTCTCTTTTATAACATCTATGTGATGGATGTATTTTAAAGTATGACTTGAATGGTCTATTTTTGCAACTTGAAATTTAAAAAACCTATTAAATAATGCTGTTTCAGCGACTGTCCCTTTTATTAGCTTTAGCCACCGTTTTTAGCTTAAATGCACAAGAAAGCGACCCAAAACCAATTGATTCTGTATATACCACCGATGGAATAGTTGTTCTTTTTGACGATCGCTCGTGGCAATATTTAGAGGACATCAATTTTGATGGTGTTTTAAATGAACGTCTCCACGAGGAAATTTCATCCAATGAAGAATTGGATTTTATTCAAACTTGGGACAATGATGTTTGTTATACCTCAGATCGACAAAATGATCTGAATAAATTAAAAGATACCCTCTGGCTTTGCGTGAACGATGAGGAATACAACCACTTCGAAATGCCTTTCGACGGTATTGTAACCTCCCGCTACGGTTACCGAAAAGGTCGTTACC
Organism: Crocinitomicaceae bacterium; assembly: GCA_025210175.1. Taxonomy (GTDB): domain Bacteria; phylum Bacteroidota; class Bacteroidia; order Flavobacteriales_D; family Crocinitomicaceae; genus UBA2040. The sequence goes on from JAOASF010000150.1 coordinate 6,385, forward strand.
ACAATGGGATAGATATCGACTTGGAAACAGGTGACATGGTGCGCAGTTGTTGGGCAGGTAAAGTACGCTATGCCAAATACAATGAAGGTGGATTCGGCAACTTGGTCATTGTTCGTCATTACAACGGTCTAGAAACGTTTTATGCCCATTTGAGCAAGATAATGGTTGTGCCCAATCAAGAAGTAAAGGCAGGTGAACCACTTGGTTTAGGAGGGAATACAGGTGCAAGTCGCGGCTCTCACTTGCATTTTGAAATTCGTTTTTACGATGCACCGATGAACCCCGAAGAAATTATTGACTTTAGAAAAAAGGAATGCAAGGACGAAAACTTGTTGGTTTACAGAAGTTTGTTCAGACCTGGAGCGAAACCCTCCGATCACGAAGAACACGGTGAGTCTTATTCGTCTACAAGAGCCCAAACTTCCCAAAGAAAATATTACCG
>JAOASF010000151.1 GCA_025210175.1 Crocinitomicaceae bacterium
GACATGCAGGATACCTTCTTCGTTGAAAAAGGTGAAAAGGAAATGGCCCTTCGTACACACACGTCGTCTGTGCAAGTTCGCGTGATGGAGAATGAAAAGCCACCGATTCGAACGATTTCACCAGGAAGAGTTTATAGAAACGAGGCAATTTCAGCAAGAGCGCACTGTTTCTTTCATCAAATTGAAGGTCTTTACATTGATAAGGATGTTTCCTTCGCCGATTTGAAGCAAACGCTTTTGTACTTCGCCCAAGAATTGTTCGGTGAAAAAGCACAGATTCGTTTACGTCCTTCATACTTCCCATTTACTGAACCGTCAGCAGAGGTGGATGTTTCTTGTACCATTTGTAACTCTAAAGGATGCAACGTTTGTAAATACACTGGTTGGTTAGAAATCTTAGGATGTGGAATGGTCGACCCGAATGTACTAGAAGCAGCGGGAATTGACTCGAAAGAATATTCAGGCTTTGCATTCGGTATGGGAATTGAACGCATTGCCCAATTGAAATACCGCGTAAATGACTTGCGCATGTACAGCGAAAATGACATTCGTTTCTTGAAACAATTTACCGCAGGATAATGGGATTTTTTTCTTCTTCAAAATCTACAAGCAACCTTGATTGGACAGATTTGTCAACCTTGGATCAATGGTCGACAGCGTGGAAGGATGAATCTAACAGGGTGTATTGTGTTTTCAAGCACAGCACGCGTTGCGGAATTTCAAGCATGGCTTTGAAGGGCTTTGAAAGAGGATGGAATCAGGAACTTGAGGTTGAAACAATGCTTTTGGACTTGTTGAACCATAGAGATATTTCGGCAAGAATCGCAGAAGATACAGGGGTGATGCACCAAAGTCCACAATGCATCGTTTTTCAAGCAGGAAAAATAATCTACACAGCTACGCATCATTCAATCGATGCAGCGGAAATAAACAACTTACTATCAGCATGAAGCGCATCGTTCTCATCGTTTTGTTAATCGCCGTGGTTGGCGGAATGGTTTTGGTTCCAATTTTTCGTTCCAAGGGAATAGAAGGGCCGGCTACCGTTTTTACTTCTAATGACAACCTGTCTACCAAGTGGAATTCAGCAATTCCAATTGAGTTTGAAGTGAAAAGCGATGAGGTAAAAGAGGTCAAGTTTTTTTACAACGACAGTTTGGTTCATTCCTTCCCGGGTAAAATAGGAAAACAGAGCTTTATGTTAAATGCTGGATATTTTGGTTTGGGAACGCGCCTCTTGGTCATGGAATCCCTGAAGGAAGACGGCAGCAAGGAGCAAGAAGAAAAATTGATTCGCATACTTTCAGACGAAAAGCCAGAGGTTTGGAAAGCAAAGATTGAGAAAGAATTGGTTCACAACCCCGAAAACTTTACCCAAGGCTTGGAGTTTGACGGAACTACTTTGTTCGAAAGCACAGGAGACCCTTCTCACGAGGGCAAAACCTTGGTAGGCTCCATTGATATCAACACAGGAGAATACACCAAGAAAATAGGCTTGGATGCTACTTATTTTGGAGAAGGTATTACCATTCTTGGAGATAAGATATATCAATTGACCTATACCCAAGGAAAGTGTTTTGTTTACGACAAAAACACGCTTCAGTTGATCAAAGAGTTTGTCTACACGGGTGAAGGCTGGGGCTTGTGCAATGACGGAACGTATTTGTACATGTCCAACGGCTCCGAACGCATCACCAAAAGAAACCCAGAAACATTTGAGGTGTTGGAAACCATCGAAGTCTACGATATGACGGGTCCAATTCAAAAGTTGAACGAACTGGAATATGTAGACGGGATGATCTACGCAAACGTTTGGATGACCAACGCCATTGTGGTTTTTCGACCGGAGAACGGAAAAGTAAAAGCCGTTATCAACGCAACGGAATTGGTGAACCGCGGAATGGGTTCAGGAGATGTGTTGAATGGAATTGCCTACCAAAAAGAAACAGGAAACTTCTTTGTAACCGGTAAATACTGGTCCAAGATGTTTGTAGTTTCCATTCAGAAATAATCTTTTACATCGCTTCGTCTAAAGCAGCGATGAATTTCTTCGTTGCTTCAGCTAATACTTCAGGAGTATGCGCTTTTGAAATAAACCCTACTTCGTATCCACTTGGCCCGATGTAAATTCCCTCGTTCAACAAAGCGTTAAACAATTTTCGGAAGCCAGTCATATCTGCGTTGATTTGTGCAGCCTGACGGATGGTTTGCTTTCCGTCAAATGAAATCCAGAAAATCGAACCAATGGTAATGATCTCAAAATCGTACCCTTTTGCCTTTGCGTGCGCATTGATAGGGTCGATAAATGCTCTGGTTCTTTTCTCTTGGTCTTCGTAGAATCCAGGTTGAACGCACTCTGTCAATTGAGCAATCCCCGCTGCCATGGCAACTGGGTTTCCACTCAACGTTCCTGCTTGATAAACGGGTCCATCAGGTGAAACGTTCGACATGATTTCCTTACTAGCTCCGTAAGCTCCAACAGGTAACCCACCACCAATGATTTTACCATAGGTAATGATGTCGGGCTGAATGCCGTACAAACCTGCAGCACCTTCAAAACCAACTCGGAACCCAGAGATTACCTCGTCGAATATCAACAATACGTTATTTGCCGTACAAAGCTCACGTAAATCTTTTAAGAAGGTCGTGTCTTGCAAAAGAAGACCGTTGTTTGCCGGAATGGGTTCAATAATTACTGCTGCCAATTCATCTTTGTACGTTTCGAAACTAGCTTTCAAAGCTGAGAGGTCATTCAATGGAACAACCACCGTTTCTTGTGCAAAAGATTCTGGAACACCAGCTGAGGAAGAAGTCCCCAAAGTTGCCAAACCTGAACCAGCACTTACCAAAAGAGAATCTACGTGACCGTGGTAACAACCATCGAATTTGATCACTTTTGACTTACCAGTAACACCACGAGCCAAACGCAGGGCACTCATCACCGCTTCGGTTCCTGAACTCACAAAGCGAATTTTCTCAATGAAACGGTTGTTGGAAAGAATCAATTCAGCCAATTCACTTTCGTAGCGAGTAGGAGCACCAAAGCTCGAACCTTTGTCCATCGCCGTCATCACACTATTGAAAACGGAATCTGGACGGTGACCTAGGATAAGCGGTCCCCATGAACAACAGAAATCGATGAAAGTGTGATTGTCTTCATCCGTCACCATCGCCCCTTTTCCTTCCTTCATGAACAAGGGGGCACCATCTACCGACTTAAAGGCTCTTACAGGTGAGTTAACTCCTCCTGGGAAATACGTTTTCGCTGTTTCGAATAGAGCTTCAGAGGTTGGTCTTTCAATAGGATTGCGCATGCTTGTTCTTTTTGGAGCACAAATTTAAAGGTTCTTCGAGAAAAGGAAGGGCTGGCCTCTAACGGATTTGTTAAATATGTTTCGCCTCTCGATGAATTTGTTCAGGCCAAAGAGCGTAAGTCGGATTAGTCCTATTAATCTCCTTATTTTTGTGTTCTTTTTGAATTAGATAAACGTCTCATGGAAAACAACGTATACAGCACAGATCTGTCCTACGCCAAACAACAAGATGAAAACGATCCATTAGCATCTTTTCGCAACGAATTTTTGTTCCCAACCTTTACCAAGGAGCCGGTGATGTACTTCACGGGTAACTCGTTAGGTTTGCAACCAAGAGCATGTCGCGAATACATCAACCGTGAGTTGGACGAATGGCATAAGTGGGGAGTGGAAGGTCACTTTCATGCATCAAAGCCATGGTTTTCATACCACGAGTCACTTTCTGAAAAAGCAGCACCACTTTTTGGTGCAAAAAATTCGGAGGTTGTTATCACTCATTCCTTAACAACCAATATTCACCTATTAATGGTTTCCTTTTACCAACCTCAAGGTAAGAGAACCAAAATTTTGTGCGAGGGAAAAGCATTCCCTTCGGATCAATATGCACTCGAAACGCAAGTGAAGTTTCATGGTTTGGACCTTGAAAAAGATTTGGTAGAAATCTTCCCGAGAGAGGGAGAGCACTTGTTGCGTCACGAAGACATACTCGCGAAAATTGAAGAATTGGGCGATGAGTTGGCTTTGGTGATGATGGGAGGTTTGAATTACTACACGGGTCAATTGTTCGACATGGAAGCGATTACAAAAGCTGGTCATGCCGTAGGAGCAATCGTTGGTTTCGATTTGGCACACGCTGCAGGTAACGTAAAAGTAGACTTGAATGCTTGGGGGGTTGACTTCGCGGCATGGTGTACGTACAAATATATGAACTCATCTCCAGGTGGGGTTTCTGGTTTGTTTGTTCACGAGAGACATCACAAAAACAAAGACCTTCACCGCTTTGCAGGATGGTGGGGACACAATAAAGAACGCCGTTTCTTGATGGAGCCTGGATTTGATCCAGTAGAATCAGCTGAGGCTTGGATGTTGAGTAATTCACCGATTATCGGTTTGGCAGCTCACGAGGCTTCATTGGACATTTTCCACAAAGCCGGGTTTGACAACATGGTCAAGAAAAGAGACCATTTGACAGGTTACTTGGAATTCATGTTGGCTGATCTGACAGCGAAGTATGGCGACAAATGTTCCTTCGAGGTTATTACGCCAAAAGATCCAAAAGAAAGAGGTGCCCAACTTTCTATTTTGGTGCATGGTCTTGGAAAAGAATTGTTTAACCGAATCTCTGATTTGGGGGTAGTAGCAGACTGGAGAGAGCCAAACGTAATTCGCGTTGCCCCGGCTCCTTTGTATAATTCATACGAAGATGTGTATCGCTTTGCAATGGCTTTGGAGAAAGCTATATTAGCGTAGTCTTATTATGGATATCGCTACTTTGATAAAAGTGAAATTTAGTGGTGAACTGGATCAAACGGTTCAGTACACCACTATTGGAGTTCAAACAATCGCCGTGTTGATTGGCGGAATTGTGCTTTGGAAAGGTAGCGACTGGATTTTTAATCGAAAGCAAAAGAAAAGAAAGGAACGTCGTCAGTTTGAAACGCGCTTCTCTTCACATTGGAAACATCGTTAGTTATGAAAAAGATTGGTATTGTTGGAGCGGGTTTAGTGGGCAGTTTGCAGGCCATTATGATGGCAAAAAAAGGGTACGAAGTTCAAGTTTTTGAGCGTCGCCCCGATCTACGTAAAGCAGGAGAAATTGGTGGTAGATCCATCAACCTTGCACTTTCAGATAGAGGTTTTAAGGCATTGAGCTTGGCGGGAGTGGAACAAAAGATTCGCGAAATTGCCTTGCCGATGTACCGTCGTTGCATGCACGACTTGGAAGGAAACTTGAGTTACCAGCCATATGGAGTCAATAACGAAGCGATTTATTCGGTTTCGCGTGGACGATTGAACCAAATCTTGATGAACGAAGCAGAGCACTATCCAAATATTAGCTACCACTTCAACAAGACAACCACAGATGTTGACTTGCGAAACAAAGAGATACTTTTCAAGAACGAGGACGGATCAAGAGAGCGCGTTGCCTACGACAAATTGTTTGCTTGCGACGGTGCCTATTCAGCGGTTCGAAGCAGAATGCAAAAGGTTCCTCAGTTCAATTACAACCAACAATATTTAACGCACGGATACAAGGAACTGGAAATTCCTGCTAACCCTGATGGGACACACCAAATGGCGAACGATTGTTTGCACATCTGGCCGCGTGGAGAGTTCATGATGATTGCCTTGCCGAATTTGGACGGTAGTTTCACCTGTACTTTGTTCTTCCCATTAGAAGGAGAAATGTCCTTTGCGAGCTTGACAACAGAGGAAAAAGTAATGGCTTTCTTCGAACGAACGTTTGCAGATTCGATTCCATTAATGCCAGAATTGGCAAAGGATTTCTTTGATAACCCAACCGGACATTTGATGACTGTGAAATGTTCTCCTTGGCAAGTTGAGGATGATGTATTGCTCATGGGAGATGCCGCTCATGCTGTGGTTCCGTTTTACGGACAAGGGATGAATGCAGGCTTTGAAGACTGTACAGTTTTCCATGAATTGTACGAGGAAAACAAGGGAGAGTGGACCAATTTGATGGTCGATTTTTCGGATCGTCATTACAAAAATGGTCACGCCATTGCCGACCTTGCCTTGGACAACTACATCGAGATGCGCGACAAGACAGCGGATCCAGATTTCTTGTTGAGAAAGAAAATAGAAAATAAATTCACCCGTCTTCATCCCGGCAAATGGTTGCCACTTTACTCTTGTGTGACCTTTTCGCACACACCCTATAATGAGGCGGTTACCATTGGAAGAAAACAAAAAAAGATCATGGATGAGGTGATGACAAACCCGCAAATTCACGACCTTTGGGATGAAGAGGTAACCATGCAGGAAATTCTTCGTTTACTAGAAAAAGAACAATCTTATGCTTAAAATCAGTCTTTTACCCGTTTTCGTATTTTCAGTAATCACCGTCTTTGGTCAGTCGCATCGCGACTTAACACCAGGCAAGAAAAGGCAAGCGTTTGGTAAAAGGGATTTTCAAAATTTTAGAAATTACGGTATTCAGCTCTCTTTCGGCGCGACCTATACCTATGCCAAAAAGGTGACGGCCTTTACGGAAAACTCGCCTGAATCAACCACCCGTTATGAGTACCGCTATTCTCCGGAAGGAGGGTTGGGTGGATTCTTGGAACTCGGAATGGCTCATTTTCCAGAAAAAGGTTTTCTTCAATTAGGCAAAAGAAAAGTGCGTATCATCTCTTATTGGGATTGGGGTTTGGGTGTAAAAGCTTTAACTGGACAAGAAAACTTCGACATCAATTATTTTGATGCTGCTGGAAATCAAACTTCTTCCGCAAGTGCCACTGCGTCATTTAGACATGTGCTTCCCTATGCTCGAATTAGTGCGCATCATAACTTTTATTTTAAGAACGGAAACTTTATTGACCTGGGTGCTGGTTTCAATTTCGACTATCGTGTTATTGGAGATAGTTACAACTACGACACAACCTATCGCATTGACCCACAGGTTTATTCCAAAGCATTCTTTGCTCAGATGCACGCCGGACTGGGTTATGGTTTCAAAGTAAGAAGAGGGTTCTACATTATCCCATCTTTCCAAATGCCCATTTTAGGTTTCTATGAGTGGAACAAAGGGAACCCGAATTTGTTATGGTTTTCGTCGACTTATCGACCGTTGGAATTCCGCATGAAGTTTATCTGGTTGTTCAAGCAAAAAAGCAATGGCTGTAATACAGGAACAGAGGAAGATCAAAAACGAAACAAAGAATACTTGCAAAATAGATAGGATGAAGAAAATCTTCCACCTGGCAAATTGTGATACTTGTCAGCGTATAATCAAAGAAATCAATCCAGGTTCAGATGTTGAATTGCAAAACATCAAGGACCAAAATATTTCAGCCGAAGAATTGGACTGGATCAAAGATAAAGTAGGATCCTACGAAGCTTTGTTTTCAAAAAGAGCCATGAAATATAGAAGCATGGGTTTGAACGAAATGAAGCTTTCCGAACAAGATTACCGCAAATACATGTTGGAAGAATATACCTTCTTGAAAAGACCTTTCATGATCAATGGAGATGAGGTCTTTGTTGGCAATGCCAAAAAAGTGGTCGAGCAGGCTGTTGCCTCTTTTAATAAATGAAAATATCCAACATTCTCTGGGCCCATCTAGCCCTTCTTTTGGTCAATACCTTTTACGGTGCTAACCATGTGATTGCCAAAGGCATCATGCCGGATATCCTCTCGCCGAACGTTTTTATTTTCCTTCGAGTTAGTGGAGCCGTATTTCTCTTTTGGTTGATTTATTTCCTATCCAAAGACAAGGAAAAGGTGGCGCGCAAAGATTTTGGTCGCATGGCTCTTGTGGCCGTATTTGGCGTAGCCGTGAATCAGCTGTTTTTCTTCAACGGTTTGAATCTTTCGAGTTCGATAAATTCGGGAATCATCATGACCTTGAATCCAATTATTGTCGTGATTCTCTCGTACTTTATTTTGAAAGAGAAAATAACGCCAACTCGATTAATTGGGGTAGGTTTGGGTGCTTTGGGCGCGGTTATGTTAACCTTGTCCTCCGGCGCGAAAAGTTCTTCCCTGGCCTTGGGTGATTTATTTTTGTTGGTCAACGCCACCAGCTATGCCTTGTACCTCGTATTGGTAAAGCCTTTGATGCAGAAATACAAGCCCATCACAGTGATTCGTTGGGTGTTCACCTTTGGGTGGGTTTATGTAACCTTGTTTCCATTGACCCTGCGAGATTTGATGGTCACCGATTTTTCACCGCTTCATGGGGTTGTGCTGTTCAAGGTCATCTACGTCATTATTTGTGTAACGTTTTTGGCGTATTTGTTGACCGTTTATGGCTTGCGTTATTTGTCGCCATCTACCAGTGCATCTTACATTTATATCCAACCAGTTTTGGTCATTTTCTTCGCCATTTTCTTTGCTTATATTGGTTTTACGGAGGATTATCGAGACACCATTACCTTGGATAAAATTGCCTACATGCTCTTGATTTTTGCAGGCGTGTATATCACCTCACTTAAAAAGGCAAAATACACTCAACCGCAAGAAGACTAGTTGAGTCCTGTTTGATAATGAATCGGCTAAATTTGTGAAATAGCCTGCCATAGGGCGATTGCTCCTTACCCTGAGCGGTATATTTTTTTACCTTTGGCGAAATTGTATTTGCGTATGCTTCAATCAATGACAGGCTTTGGAAAAGCCATTGGTTCTTATGAAGGAAAAAAACTTTCCATCGAAATCAGAGCTTTAAATAGCAAGGGATTGGACCTCACGGTTCGAACGCCCACACAATACCGTGAATTGGAGCCTGAGATCCGAAAAGTCATTACCGACTTGTTGGAAAGAGGAAAAATAGACGTGAATGTCAATTTGGAAGAAGTAGGTGACTCAAAGAGTGTGAAGTTGAACCAATCTTTGGTGAAATCATACTACGAGGATTTGAAAGCTGCTAACGATGCATTGGGCTTAACCACAGACGACTACATGTCATTGATCGTTCGCTTGCCAGATGTTTTTTCTTCTGAAAAAGCGGAGTTGGGCAAGGAAGAAAAAGAGTGGGTTTTGGCCTTAACATCCGATGCTTGCAAAGGCTTGGCATCCTTCCGTGAACAAGAAGGAGTAGCGTTATCAAAAGATTTCACCAACAATATAGAGGCGATTCGCGTTTTAATGAACGGAACGGAACAATACGAGAAAGAACGTGTTGCTGTTGTCCGTCAGCGAATGGAAAAGCAATTGGAAGAAATCAAGACTGGACAATACGATCAAAATCGTTTGGAGCAGGAATTGATTTACTACATCGAAAAATTTGATGTCTCCGAAGAAAAAATGCGTCTTTCGAATCACTTGGATTACTTCTTGCAAACGATGAAAAAAGCATCAACAGGAAGAAAGTTAGGTTTCATCGCTCAAGAAATCGGTCGTGAAATCAACACCTTGGGAAGTAAGAGTAACCACGCTGAAATGCAGAAGAAAGTGGTTGAAATGAAAGACCATTTAGAGAAAATAAAAGAACAGGTATTAAATACATTATAAGAAAATGAGCAGCGGAAAGTGCGTTATCTTTTCAGCCCCATCGGGAGCAGGTAAAACAACCATCGTTCACGCTTTGTTGAAGCGATTGGACCAATTATCTTTTTCAGTTTCGGCTTGTAGTCGCGACCCAAGACCCAATGAAGTAGATGGAAAGGATTATCACTTTTTAGGTTTGCAGCGTTTTCAAGAAGCCATTCTAAACGAAGAATTCGTAGAGTGGGAAGAGGTGTACACCAACAATTATTACGGAACGCTGAAAAGTGAACTGGAGCGAATCTGGGCGCAAGGAAAGACTGTAATATTTGATGTGGATGTGATTGGAGGGTTGAATCTGAAGAAAGCTTTCGGAGAAAATGCTATGGCCATTTTCGTTCAACCACCGAGCTACGAAGAGTTAGAAAAAAGATTGCGACACCGCAGCACCGAAACCGAAGAAAAGATCCAGCAACGGATGCAAAAAGCGGAATCCGAACTGGCAAGAGCGGAAGAGTTCGATTTGGTTTTGGTGAATGATGATTTGGAAAAAGCCATCAACACCGCAGAATTAGTCGTTTCAGAATTTATCAAGTAAGATGAAAGTCGGGTTATTTTTTGGATCATTTAACCCCATTCACGTCGGGCATCTAATCATTGCTCGTCACCTGTTGGACTTCACGGAACTGGAGAAAATCTGGTTCGTTGTATCTCCCCACAATCCACACAAGGATAAAAAGACTTTGTTGGA
>JAOASF010000152.1 GCA_025210175.1 Crocinitomicaceae bacterium
GGAAGCTCCAAACCCAACCAACGGCAGCTACTGAATAAACATACAATTCAACATAGGTATCGAAACTGGCGACTGGGTGGGCCGAGGCGGAGAAACGAGCTTCGGGTCTTTTTAAGGCTTCAACTATTGCTGGGAAATAGCCCTCGTAAACGCAGCCGTAGGTAGAAATGATGGTGGTATACAGGTCGTAGGTTCCCGGCGAAACAAAATAAGATGAAAGTGTATCTGTAGCTAGGGTCGCGAATTGGTCTCCATTAGAGAATTGTGAATAGACGGAATCAATCTCCACCATGTTGGAAGATTGGTTAAAGAAGTAAAATCGGTCAGGAGCACATCCTGTTGGTTTGTTAGGAGTGAACAATGGCACTATTGGCGTTGGAAAAATAATGGTCATTGTGTCATAGGCATTGGGACTTCCACAAGCTTCGGTCATTTCTGCTACATACACAGTACCAGAATCAATAGGGTCAACAATAATGGAGCTTCCGGATGCGATGTACACATTGTTTTCGTACCAGTTGTAAGTATATGCTGTTGAACCGCCACTACCGATAACCGATATGGTCGTGGAGCTTTCACTACAAATCATTGTATCATTCGATATGAAATCGATTTGTAGAGGTTCTGGTTCATCCAAAAAGGTATTGATTGCAGAGGTACAACCGTTGTTATCGGTAACAAGTAAATCTTGATTTCCAGCATAGAAATCAAAAACAGAAGAATCTGAAGAGCTTGAACCTGACCAAAGTAAAGTGTAGGGTTGTGTACCTCCTACAATACTCACTTCAATGATGCCATCGTTTTTGGTGTAACAGGTAACATCTTGCTGATTTTTAATGGAAACCTGTAAGGATTGAAGTTCTGTAACTTCTACAGAAATGGAGTCTGTACAGCCATTGTCGGAGGTAATAACGCATTGATAAATTCCAGCTGATAGCCCTGTGGCCGTTTGAGTTGTTTGATTCGATGGGTCGTTCCACTGATAAGTCGTATTGTTCCCTGTTGGTGTCATATATGCAGTAGCGGTTCCATCCGAACCACCGGAACAGGAAACAACTGTAGAGTCTGCCGAAAGAGTTGGGTTGATATTTTGAATGGAGGTAGAGGCCGTTGCTGTACACCCGTTCGCATCTGTCATTACCACGGCGTAATTTCCAGGGGCAATATTTGAAAGTGAATCACCGCTCTGACCGAGTGAGGGCCATGAAAAGGTAAAGGGACCTGTTCCATTGGTGGCTGTTGCTTTCAGTGTACCCGAATTGGTGCCACAAAGTGCAGCCGTGCTGCTGGCTGTAACGGAGGCTGTTGTACGCGTCAAGAAGGTGGTGTCTGAGGCACTTCCTACACTTACTCCACAGGAGGTGGATACCAAGAAATAACCTGTTGTTCCAGGGGGCACTTGGTTCACAATCAATTGTCCATTGTTGTACGGAAAGGTCTGTCCCAGGGTACTTTTCCACATGAGGTTTCCTCCCGGAGCAACTACATTCAAATAGGGAATCGTTGAAACGGTGTAATTGGTGGTTGCTAAAGGTGATACAGGGGTATATTTCTTGCCGTCTTGCATGGCTGACCAAACCGTGTTGTTTCTTCCTGGCGTTGTTACCGCGGCACTTCCACTTGAGTTTTGAACACCTTGTATCGCTAAATCGCCATTCCAGGTTCCACAAAAACCCTTGGTTCCGATATGAAACTCAATTTCATTGGAAGATTCGCTAAAGATGAAGGCACTGTAGTGACAGTTGGATGTACAAGAAAACATCGTAATACCGTTGTAAAGCACAACAAACTTTCTATTCGGGGCCGAACCAACTGTTTGGTATTGAATTTGGCCAGAGTTGGCATTGCTTGGGTTGATGTCTTGATAGCAGCCCATAGCAGCATTCATGGCTGAAGGCATGGATGTGGTAGGCAAAGGAGTTCCGTTAAGGGCGTAGGCGCAATAGCCGTTTGCTTGACTAGCATCGAAAGAGACAATGCCGTTCGATCCGATCACACATTGGGTGTAAACATTTCCGTAAAAACTGAAACTAAACCCGATTGGGATTAATCCACTCCAAGAGTCATCCGTTAAGGAAACGGAAGTAGGGTTGTTGAGAAACAGTCCTCCACCACCGGTGTTCGGACAGGCATTGATCGTTACATTTTGACCCTGGCACACGATGGCATCATCACCAAGACAAACCGTAACCTGTCCCATAAGAGTTGTACTTGTTATAAAAGAAAGGCAGATAGCAACCCATTTAAACTTTTCCATAGTGAGGTTTTGTTTCATTCAGCTAATAATTGCTTCAATCCCATGCTTAGATCTAAAAGGAAACTTTTCTTTTCAAAAAGAAATAGCACTCTCAGCCTAGTCCATGGTTCAAAACAATAAAGGTTGTGTAAAGGGAAAGCAGGGAATTCGTTCAATTGCAAGCAAGTGGTTCTTTTGAACGATATTTTCATTCAACTTGGATAAAGTTAAACTTATTGTTTAGACGAGCATCAAGTTGACTTAGTTGCTTGTGAATGAGAAAGAAAAATAACCTGAATTTGATTTGTAACTGCTGGATAATCCTAGGTCGAAATGCGTTTTTAATTTTCCTTTGTCACTTTCTCTTGCATATTGAAAATTAACTACATTTGCCCCGTTGATTTTAATCCATCATTACAATGAGTAAATACCAAGCGCAGATTGATGCTTTTATGGACAAGGTTAGAGCTACTAACGGTCATGAAGCAGAATTTCTACAAGCAGTACAAGAAGTTGCTGAAACGGTTATTCCTTATATCGAAGAACACCCGAAATACAAGGCAAACAACATCCTAGAAAGAATTGTAGAGCCTGAAAGAACGATTATTTTCCGTGTTCCATGGTTGGATGATAAGGGAAACATGCAAGTGAACCGTGGTTACCGTGTTGAGTTCAACTCAGCAATTGGTCCATACAAAGGAGGTTTGCGTTTTCACCCTTCAGTGAACTTATCTATCTTGAAATTCTTAGGATTTGAGCAAATTTTCAAGAACTCTTTGACAACTCTTCCGATGGGTGGAGGTAAAGGAGGTTCAGACTTTGATCCAAAAGGAAAATCAGACAACGAAGTAATGAAGTTCTGTCAATCATTCATGACGGAATTGTCTCGCCACATTGGAGCTGATACTGATGTTCCAGCTGGTGATATCGGTGTAGGTGGTCGTGAGATCGGTTACATGTTCGGACAATACAAACGTATCCGCAACGAGTTTACAGGTGTTTTGACTGGTAAGGCTCGCAACTGGGGTGGATCTTTGATTCGTCCAGAGGCTACTGGTTACGGTACCGTATACTTCGCAAAAGAAATGTTGGCTACGAAAGGTGACTCTTTCCAAGGAAAAACAGTTGTTGTTTCTGGATCGGGTAACGTAGCACAATACGCAGTTGAAAAAGCGACTGAATTAGGAGGTAAAGTTGTTACTCTTTCTGATTCATCAGGATATATCTACGACGAGGCTGGTATCGATGCTGATAAATTAGCTTTTGTAATGGAATTGAAAAACGTAAAAAGAGGTCGTATCTCTGAATACGTTGCCAAATACCCAGGAGCGAAATTCGTAGAAGGAAAACGTCCATGGGAAGTGAAATGTGATGTAGCTCTTCCATGTGCAACACAAAACGAATTGAACGGTGACGAAGCGAAAGTTTTGTTGGCGAACGGATGTATGTGTGTTGCTGAAGGTGCTAACATGCCATCTACTCCAGAAGCAGTTGAGGCTTTCGCAGCAGCGAAAATCTTGTTTGCCCCAGGAAAAGCTTCTAATGCTGGTGGGGTTGCAACTTCAGGTTTGGAGATGTCTCAAAACTCTTTGCGTATGTCTTGGACTCGTGAGGAAGTGGATGCTAAATTGCACGGAATCATGGTTTCCATTCACGAAGCTTGTGTGAAATACGGTAAGGATGCAGACGGACACGTTGATTACGTGAAAGGTGCGAACGTTGCTGGTTTCATGAAAGTTGCAGATGCAATGATCGATCAAGGATTGGTATAATCCATCGAAATATTTTAAAGAAAAAGGTCACCTCGGTGGCCTTTTTTCTTGCTTTTTAATTTAACTACTCGCTACGCAGAAGATCTTATTAGATTTGTAAGACAATCGTTTGGATTATGAGTAAAAAGACGGCTGAGGCCATTAAATATAACAGAAGTGAGTTCTCCGACGCGGAGCTAATTGAAATCTACGAACACTTATTGCTACCTCGAAAAATAGAGGAGAAGATGCTCATCTTATTGCGTCAAGGGAAAATCTCCAAATGGTTTTCCGGTTGGGGACAAGAAGCTGTTTCCGTTGGATGTACTTTGGGAATGCAAATGGATGAATACATTCTTCCTATGCACCGCAATTTGGGGGTTTTTACCACCCGTCAAATTCCTCTAAACAGATTGTTCGCCCAGTTCCAAGGGAAAATGTCTGGTTTTACGAAAGGACGTGACCGTTCTTTCCACTTCGGAACGCAAGAACACAAGATTGTCGGAATGATTTCACACCTTGGTCCTCAAATGGGGATCGCAGATGGAATCGCATTAGCTTCTAAGCTAAGAAAGGACAACAAGGCCACGATTGTATTTACAGGAGATGGCGGAGCAAGTGAAGGAGATTTTCACGAGGCTTTGAACGTGGCTTCTGTATGGAATTTGCCGGTTATTTTTGCGGTTGAAAACAACCAATGGGGCTTGTCTACGCCAAGTAAGGAACAATTCGCTTGTAAGCAGTTTATCGACAAAGGTATTGGCTACGGAATGTATGCCGAGAAGGTTGATGGAAACAATATTTTGGATGTGATTTCAACGGTTCGCCGTATTTCGGAGGACATGCGCGAGAACAACAAACCTGTTTTGTTGGAATGCATGACTTTCCGTATGCGTGGACATGAAGAGGCGTCAGGAACAAAATACTATCCAGAAGGATTGCAAGAGCAATGGGAGGTTTTTGATCCAGTGACAAATTACGAGCGTTTCGTGTTGGAAACGGGTGTATTGAACGAGGCATTGCAACAAGAAATTGAATTGCAAATCAAGGAGAAAATTCAGGAAGGGTTGGATTTAGCCTTTGCAGAAGGCCTGATTGAACCCAATACAGAAGAAGAAATAAAAGATTTGTTCGCTGAAACGAATTTCGTTGAAGTCGCTCCAAAAGGAGGGAAAACAGGAATGCGTTTCATTGAGGCGATTCAAGATGCTTTGAAAATTTCCATGCAAAAACACGATGACCTAGTTATTATGGGGCAGGATGTGGCTGAGTATGGAGGTGTTTTCAAAGTAACAGAAGGCTTTGTAGAAGAGTTTGGTAAAGGACGTGTTCGCAATACACCCATTTGTGAGTCAGCTATTGTGGGTGCTGGTTTAGGATTGTCCATTAATGGAATGAAGGCGATTGTTGAAATGCAGTTTGCCGATTTCGTGACTTGTGGATTCAACCAAATCGTTAACAACTTGGCGAAAATTCATTGGCGTTGGGGACAAAATGCGGATGTGGTAGTACGTATGCCAACCGGAGCTGGTTCTGCGGCTGGACCTTTCCACTCGCAAAGTAACGAGGCTTGGTTTACGCACACACCTGGGTTGAAAGTGGTTTATCCATCTTCACCCTCAGAGGCCAAAGGTTTGTTGATTGCAGCGATTGAAGATCCAAACCCAGTGATGTTCTTTGAACACAAAAACTTGTACAGAAGTATCAAGGAAGAAGTGCCAACGGATTACTACAACCTTGAAATAGGTAAGGGGGCAATCAAGAAGGAAGGTACTTCCATGACGATTGTAACTTACGGTTTTGGTGTTCATTGGGCTTTGGAAGTTGCCGAAGAATACGGAAACGAAATCGAAGTTATCGACTTGAGAACCTTGGTTCCACTGGATACTGAATTAATTTACCAAAGTGTTCGCAAAACAGGTCGCGTTTTGGTCTTCCACGAAGATTGTTTGACAGGAGGATACGGAGGTGAAATTTCGGCTTTGATCAACGAAAACTGTTTTGCTTCCTTAGATGCACCAGTTATGCGTTTGGCTTCTTTGGATACACCGGTACCATTTGCAGCAGACCTAGAACAGAATTTCCTTCCAAAGAATAAATTGAAAGATAAAATCGAGGAGTTGAGAAACTTCTAAGAAAAGAATAGAGATTAAAAAAAGGGAGCCAAACGGTTCCCTTTTTCATTTATCTGATTTCTGTTAATCTCTAATCAATGTATACCCAGGGTATTTTCTTGCATCGTAAACGAACTTGCTGTCATCTACAGATGGATTTCCTTGGAATTTAGTCAATGTGTATGTCATCGTTGTTCCGTCTTTCGATTTCATGATGGCTTTTTTCAATTCGTTCGACGTTTTCGAGATGTATAGAATGATTGTGTGGTATTCTACCTTTCCTGGATCTTTTGGGTAAAGGTTGATAACGTGACAAGCTTCTCCACCAACCGTTTCAACTTTGTCGTATTTGTTTTTGAAACCTGTTTCCCAAATGGTCATCAATTTCTTAGGATTCATGCTTTCCTCATCGTCACCTGAAGCATCGCTTTCGTATACAGATTTCTCTTCTTTAACGATGGTCCATGTTTTCATTCCATTGGAAATAATTGTGTTTTCACCGTATGAAGCATAGAATTTATTTCCTTTAACCCAACCTTTTCCAGTTTCGGATTCATTCATTCCTGTAGCACTGTTTTTGATGTTTGCACTGAACTCGATGTAAAATGAGTTTTGCGCTTTCATTTTCTTCGATAGCTCGTCTAAAATGCTTTGCGACTTTGCGTCTTGACCGAATGCTTGAGTGGCGATTAGTAGGATTGCACCTAATAGATATTTCATGTTTTTCATTTTTCTGGTTCAAAAGCACAAACTGTGCCAAGTTAAGAAAGTGCCTTTTGCAAAACACTCTTTAGAATCTCTGAATCTATACGATGATCTCCATCGAAAGTTTCTGTCTGAAATCCCAAATTCGCGTACAAAGCTAGGGCCTTTTTTTGATTCTCAAGCGAAAAGTAAGGGTCTTGCTTACCCAAGAAGAAGATTTTCTTGCGTGAATCATTGATTATTTCAGTCTCCTGAAGGTCTGGTGGAAAAACAGAGGCCCAAAGAAAAAGCCCTTTCATTCGCTCGTCTTGAGCAAAATATCGGGAAGCTGTTGCCCCACCTTGTGAAAATCCGAGAATATAGATCTCCTCATATTCATTCAAGTGATCAGTCAAGGATTTTAAATAACGCATATTATCGTCTATGTCTGTCAACCGGTCCTCCTTCGTCATCCAACTTGCCCCGACACGACCAGAGGTTCCATCTACATAGAATCGACTGGCCCCTTCTGGCACAACTACATCTGTAAAATCCGTGAGGTCATGAAACTTGCGTGAGAAATAGGTCACCAACTGACCATAACCATGCAGGGAGATTAAGCATTTTTTGTTGCGTCCATCTGGCTTTTTTAAATGAACGAATCGCGCTGTTTTTTGAATGGGGAAATGTTCGTAAACATCAGGCATAGATTAACTTTTAGCCTCAAAATTAGATATATTTGAAGGGTGAAAAAGCTTCTAGCACTTGTTTTTCTAAATGTATTCTTGTGGACCCAAATGGGCGTCTATGTAGAATTCATGTGGGTGGGTGCTCGTTTTTCTGAAAATTTTAAGCGAGATGTCGCTGAAAAAAAGAAAATAAAAACAGTCGTACTCAGCTTTAATCAAGAGGAGTACGCGGCTTTAATCTGGAGAAAGAAGCATGAGTTTATTTTTCAAAACGAGATGTACGACGTACTTTCCTCCAAGCAAGTGAATGGACTTTTTGTGCTAACAGTTAAAAAGGATACCAAGGAGAAAAAGTGGTTGAATGCCTGGAAAAACTATTTCAATGAATCTGATTCCGACGATGCTACTGCAAATTATACTTTAATTGCCTTTCTAAAAGTCCCTATGAAATTGGAAAGTTTTGATTGGAATTGGGAAGTGAAAATTGGAGCTGATACTCCGTGGACTGTGTTAAAAAGAATGGACTATCCATCGCGTTTTTTAGAAAGTAATACGCCGCCGCCAGAAGCTTAAACTGACAAAGCTTTTAGTATTTACTTTTTAAATCAAATCATGAAAATATACCTTACGATTTGCGCGCTAATGTGTGCAGTTGTCTTGCGCGCGCAAGAAATTCAGT
This sequence comes from Crocinitomicaceae bacterium, assembly GCA_025210175.1. Classification (GTDB taxonomy): domain Bacteria; phylum Bacteroidota; class Bacteroidia; order Flavobacteriales_D; family Crocinitomicaceae; genus UBA2040. The sequence goes on from JAOASF010000152.1 coordinate 8,154, forward strand.
TGTTGAATAAAACAACTTTGAAACCGATTGAAGGAGCTATTGTGGCTCTCGAATCAAATAAAAACGAAACATGGAAATCCAACCAATTGGGGATGGTTCAACTACCTCAAATGGTGAATGAATCCACCGTCATTTATGTGAAGCACCCGAATTATGGGAATCACACCTTCACCTTTGGACAGATCAAAGGGGATGCCTTTAAGTTGTACTTAACGGAGATAGTGAACGACTTGGAGGAAGTGATTGTTTCAGCTAATAAGTTCGAAGAAAAGAAAGATGATGTAGCTCAAAAAGTACAGGTCGTTTCACAAAACGAATTGGAAAACATGAATCAATCTTCGATGGCTGATGTAATGCAGCAAAGCGGAAATGTGATGGTGCAAAAAAGCCAATTGGGTGGCGGATCTCCAATCATCCGTGGATTTGAAACCAACCGCGTATTGATGGTAGTAGATGGTGTACGCTTGAACAATGCGATCTACCGTGGTGGTCACTTGCAAAATATCATCACCATGGACAATGCGACCATGGAAAGAGTAGAGGTTGTATTTGGTCCGGGTTCGGTTATGTATGGGTCCGATGCCTTGGGAGGTGTGATGCACTTCTATACCAAGAATCCGACGATGAGTTCCGATGAGCATACCTTGGTGACGGGGAGTGCCTTTGGGCGTTATTCCTCTGCGAATACTGGATATGCAACGCATGCTGATATTTCTGTGGCTTCTCAAAAATTTGGATCATTGACATCGTTCACTTATTCGAATTATGGAGATTTGCGCCAAGGGGCCGTGCGAAATCCGTTTTATGGAAGCTTCGGAGCACGTACGTTTTATGTAGATCGCGTCAATGGGATGGATTCTACTTTTATCAATACAGACACCAATTTGCAAGTAGGGTCGGGCTACCAGCAGTACGATTTCTTACAAAAGTTCCAATACATCCAGAGCGACAAGGTTTCGCATGTTTTGAATTTTCAATACTCAACTTCTTCCGACATTCCTCGATACGATCGTTTGACTCAAACCAAAAACGGAAATCCGCGCTATGCACAATGGTACTATGGGCCACAAGAACGTTTGTTTGCGAGCTACAAATTGGAATTGTCGAACGGACAGAAGTTTTACGATAATGGACGAATTGTTGCTGGTTTCCAGATGATTGAAGAAAGTCGAAACACGAGGAATTATCAAGAAGATGAGTTGAACCAAAGAATTGAAAATTTGAATATTTTCAGTTTAAATGCTGATTTCACAAAGGAGATTGGAAAGCACGAAATGCGATATGGGGTAGAGGCATACTTCAACGATGTCACTTCTACCGCCTTCTCGAAGAACATTGTAACCGGTGAAGAAGCGACCATTGATACGCGCTATCCAGATGGTGGTTCAACCATGCAATCGGCGGCCGTGTACGTAACAGATAATTGGGAGTTGAATGAAAAATACATTGTGAACGCTGGAGCACGAGCTTCATACGTTGGATTGGATGCAACGTTCAACAATAAAACGTTTTTCCCGTTTGATTACAACACCGTAAACCAAGCCAATACAGCCGTTAATGGAAGCTTAGGTTTGGTGGCTAAACCATGGAGAACGTGGCGTTTTGCTTTGTTGGGGAGTTCAGGTTTTAGAGCGCCGAATGTGGATGACTTGAGCAAAGTATTCGATTCTCAACCTGGTAATGTGGTGGTTCCAAACCCAGATTTGAAGCCAGAATACAGCTACAATGCTGAATTAACTGTCTCAAAAACTTTTTTCGGGAAGGTGACAGCTCAGGTAACTGGTTATTCCACTTGGTTGCAAAATGCTCTTTCTGTACAACCTTCAACTTTCAACGGTCAAGATTCAATTATGTATGATGGAACCTTGAGTCAGGTCACAACCACGATGAATGCTCAACAGGCCTACATTTATGGTTTAGAGGGTGCCATTTCCGGAAATATTACGGAAAACCTTTCTGTTTATGGTTCAATCAACTACACCTATGGTAGAATTGTAACCGATACCACAGATTATCCTTTGGATCACATCCCTCCAGTGTTTGGTAAATTTGGAATGTCTTTGAAGTTATCGAAATTGAGAGGTGATTTGTATACCCAGTTTTCGGGATGGAAAAGAGTGGAAGATTACAACGTATTTGGAGAAGATAACTTTGCTAATGCAACTCCACTAGGAATGCCAGCATGGTATACTTTGAATGCGCGATTGACGTACCAGTTCAACAAGTACTTAGGAATTCAAGTGGCTTGTGAGAATATTTTAGATGTCAATTACCGTGTTTTTGCTTCCAACATTTCTGCACCAGGTAGAAATTTGGTTGGAACTCTCCGCGTGAACTTCTAAGTAATACAAACAAAAAAAAAGGGGGGCTTTCGATCATCGAAGGCCCCTTTTTCATTGTATGAAAAGTCCTTTAGTCTTGCTTGTAAATATCTACCAAAACTTGAACGGTATAATCGATTTCTTCCTTTTTAGAATAGCGAGAGAATGAGAAGCGTGCATTTGGTCTTTTTGGATCGGCACCAATTCCTTCCAATACGTGAGATCCTTTGTTGGCTCCACTGGAACAAGCACTTCCACCACTGCAGGCAATCCCTTTTAAATCCAAAGTGAACAACAAAATTCCAGATTTTGAAGTAGGCGGTAGGTCAACATTCAAAACGGTGTATAATGAATTGTGACTTTCCGTTTCTCCATGAAAATCAACTCCAGCAATCTTGCTTTTCAATTCGCTTTTCATGTAGTCTTTCAAGCTTTGAACATGCTTTTCGTGTCCTTCAACATCC
>JAOASF010000153.1 GCA_025210175.1 Crocinitomicaceae bacterium
GTCGACCATTGTGCGTTCCAATTTCAATCGCCTTCTCACTGGAATCCATCATCGTGTATCGATCTACTATTTACAAAACTACCTGGATGAATTTGCTTTTAAATACAACAATAGGAACAAGAAAAAGTCCTTCTTCGACTTATTCCTACAAACTTTGATTCATGGCTCAGATACATATATTCCAGAGCAACTATTTTGGGAGGATTTTTAATTGAGTACACCGATACATCATGGTAAAAAAAGATAACAAATGGTTCTACTGACCTTTTGAGACATCACTAACTGATTTGTGGTAAACATTCGACCATTCGATGATTCGAAAATATTAAAAACAGGATAAAACTCAGACAGTGGAATCGCTCATAACCGAACAAAACCCTTTAAAATGAAAAATCACAGCTAAAAAAGAGCTTGTATCTTCTGGCTACATTTTACTCAATTGAAAGAAACCTGCTCTTGTGGTAAACATCAGACCATTCGGTTTTGGAATTCCAATCCAACACGCAAACATAAAGAAGCCTAGAAATAATCTAAATCCACAAATCAACACTTTTCATGAACTGTAGAACTGCAATACTCTAAACCTTACTAACCAATCCCATCATCAACAATACCAAACCTGTGGTAAACATTCGACCATTCAAATCAATGATTGGGAAAAACGATAACAAACAACGTCCCCTCCCCTAACTTCGACTCAAACTCTATTTTCCCCTTGTGCAACTCCACCATTTGTTTCACCATCGCTAGTCCCAAACCGGTGCCGGTAGACTTGGTCGTAAAATAAGGCTTGAACAAATTTCGCTGGACCTCATCTCCCATTCCAGGGCCGTTGTCGCGTACGCCAATTCGTATATCGGCTCCTTCTTCTACATCAATATCAATTCGCGGATGATTGGCTCCATGAAGCGCTTGAATCGCATTTTTTACCAAATTGTTAAAGATACGAACCAACATATCCTTGTCTGCAAGCATCTTGATCGGTTCCTCGGGCACATTTAAGTGAATAGCAACATCTGATTGACTGAACACCTCAACTACGCCTTGAATTAAATTGCCCAGATCTATTTCTACTTCATTCGGGTTTGGCATCTTGGCAAATGACGAAAAATCATTCGCAATACGCGTCAGACCATCTATCTGCTCAACCAAGGATGCAACCGTATTATCAAAACGCTCTTTCGAAATAGGTGAATTGGGATCGTATAAACGCTGAAAGTGCTGTAAACTCAACTTCATTGGCGTCAACGGGTTCTTGATTTCATGTGCTACTTGCTTCGCCATTTCTCGCCAAGCGTTTTCGCGTTCACTTTGCGCCAATTGCTGAGCTTTCAGTGCCAATTCATCAATTTTCTGATTATACTCCCTCACCAATGCTCCAATCTCATCATCTTTTTGGTAAGAGATTGGCTCGTTCAATTGGCCAAAATTGACTTGAGATAAACTTTCTTGCAAAACTCTTAAAGGCGCCGTTAACCAGCCGGAAACCAATATTGCTACAACCGCACTAATCGCCAACAGGAACATGAAGACATTCACGATGGCCATTAAAAAACGCTGAATTTGAATTTCAAAATCCTTTTGTTGACCAAAGTGTTGAAGATTCAAATAACCCAACAACTCACCCTTTTCATTGAAATATGGTTGGTAGGCACTTGCATAAGTCAACGAGCCAATTTTTTCTTGGTGAACATATTCACTCTCATTGCGCAGCTTCATCGCTGTCATTGCACTCGGATTCATTTGCTCACTTAACAATCCAACATTGAACACCCTAGGACGAGAGCTAGCAAACAAATAACCATTTTCATCATAATAGTTAATGTCAGTAACGAAAACCTTTGAAAACTTCTGAAGTGCCGATTCAACCTCCGATCCTTGTTGCGCATTTTCTTCAAAATCAAAATTCCTAAATCGACTTTGGAACTCCATTCGCACCGAATTCAGCTTTTCGGATATCACATCATTCGTATAGTCGTTGTATTGGTTACTCACAAAAGCTCCACTTCCCCAACCGTATATCAACAAGGCAAAAAACACCAAAGCAATCATAACCAACTGGATTTTCATGGCCATTGTAAACTGATAACGCTCATTTTCATTGGTCCTTCTGCGAAACAAAAGGTGCAAAAGCAACAAGCCTTGAAAGCAAAACAAATAAGAAAAACGGGTGAGCAAGTCGATCAACGAAGGCTCCTTTACGGATAAGAAAATGTAATTTTTGTCGCCACTTTTTAGGAAGTAATGGTTGTAGTTTCCTCTCTCCAAATAACCTTCGGAATATTCTGGTCCAATCTTGAAAGAGCGCAACAGTACAGGATATTGGTAAGTACCGTATTTCGTAATGAGTTTCCCATTGAAATACTTCGCCACCGAATAATTCTCTAAGGATTGAAACACCTGTGCTTTCTCAGAAATTAGCAAACGGGGAAAGCCTATTTCTTCAGGAATTCTTTTGGACTTTAAAGCAGCATAAAAAAAGGCTCCTTCCTTTTGTTTGAGTGGATAGCGAAAAACATAGGTAAACTGCTCCACATAATCTTCAATAAAAAACACCTCCGGATTAATCTCACTTTGCTTTCCGTGTTTGAGAATTACCTCTTCGAGTTGACTCCGCGTCAATCCAAAGTTGTTTAGATAAGGAACACTATCCGCAGTAAATAGGAAAAAATCCATTTCGTATTGCTCCCATATTCCTTTAAAAATTCTTCTTTCGATTGCATCGTGAAAATCGGAAAGGCCAATATTTTGTCGTTGATTCAACAATTTTTTAAAAAACTCATCCTGGTCAATAGCTGCACCTATTTTTTCAAATTCTAACTCCGTGAGAATATTTTGATCAGTTTGCAATTGGTTGGCATATAACTCCCTATCTGAATTTTCCTTGTTCTGATTATATACTCCGTATATAGTAGAAAGTACGATGGTCACGAGAAACAGAAAAACAATACCGTAGATGAATTCATTTTTACGCTCTCCCTCCCGGTAAAAAAGAACTAATACAGCCAGAAATAAGCCAGGAAATACGCTCGCTATAAAATTTTGAACGCCATAATTCACATCATAGATAATGTAGCCAACACCTCCCAAAAAAATAAGTACAAACAAGGTTGACTGAAAAGAAGGAAACGCACGGAAAACCAGGGCGACCTTTCTGAGAATTCTGAAATAAGAAAAAACGAGAACAGAAATAGAAACGAAGCCTAATACAGAATAGGCATTTAAGTCAAAGATCTGATCAATCTGCATCGGAATAGTGGAATTTTCGACCAATGCCTGAGCAAAAAACAAGACCAAGTTCCAAAAAGCAAAAAACCCGAAAAACAACAACAGATAAGCTCTTCTTTCCCAAAGAGTCGTGTTCTTTTCTTTGATATACAAACTCACCAAATTGATTCCATATACCAAAACGGTTATGCTCAGTAAATAGGAGAAGTAGTTCGGGAAAAATTCGTTCAAACCAAACAAGCTAGCCTGAAACATATCCAAATTAGCCAGGTGATCGTACGGAAAGTTAAATTCTACAAAAACGCGCCAGACAAAAACCAGAGCAAAAGCCAGAAATGCAAAAACGGGCCTTTTTCCTCTGCGTATCCACTTGTCGATCAATAGAACCGACAGAATGAAAATTCCCAGAAAACAAAACAGAAAAAGCGTATTGGCCGTCAACGAAATGGGTTGATTTTGCAGTTTTTCAACCGCGAACACAAAAGCACCTTCTTCGTCTCTTATGTTAAACGGCCCCTCCTCAAGTGACAACTTTGCTTTAAAAGGCAAACTAAAATCATTGGCAAACTCATTAGAAAGCTCCTTGTTTTGATACGAATAATCTTTCTTAATTAGAAAAGAGGCACAAAAGACAACTCTGCCTTCTCGAATCGTCTTGGCATAATACCAACCATTTTGAAGATGAACAATGCCATCTGCTGGAAAATGAATTTCTGCAAAACGCAAAATGGGAAGTTCATTCGAACTCCAAAACTTCAAAGAATCATTGCGATAAATGTGCAGATTGAAGTTCTCATCCACCTTGTGTTCCCAGATATCCTCAAAACCAAAATGTTCATATCGATGGGTTTCATATAGCAACAGGCGGTCTAGTTTTTCAACTTTGTCCGTAAACGTGCGCTGAAATTGATATTGATAGTCTTCGAAATGAAGCTCAAAAGTTTGTTTGTTCAACCAAAACGTAAGCGAAAGAAGAAGCAATAGAAGCAACTCCAATCCAAATCGTTTGATGAAAAAATTCTTGAGCATTTACTTAATCCGTTGGTCTATGTAATGGACGAGACGCACAAACTCGCGCTCAAAATCCACATTATTTTCAAAACAAAAATCGGCATGCTTTTCCAGGGGCAACAAGTAGTTCTCATAACAGGGCAAAACATGATTCTTCCATTGATACTCTACTTCCTGCTTATTCAAATCTCGCTCCTTCTGGTCGCGTAATAACCTCCTTTGGTATTGCAAATTTTGTTCTGTCTTCATCAAAATTCGTACCTCTAACAAGTCTCTTACTTCTTTTTGAAAAAACACATACAATCCTTCTACGAAAATAAGCCTTGAGGGTTCGGTAATTAGTTCCTTTCTTTGACGCCCTGCCACATTGTAGCCGTACTCCTTGCGACACACCGACTTCCCTTCAATTAAACGCACCAAATCTGAATGAAAAGATGCCTGATCGATTGCCGTTGGCAAATCAAAATTGATCCAACCCGAAGAGTCCACTAGTTGTTCATCCTTTGGGAGGTAATAATTGTCTTGACAAAGCACCGCAGGCTCATGCCTTGCATAGTAGTTTACTAGTCTTCTTAACAAGGTTGTTTTCCCAGATCCACTTCCCCCGGAAATTCCAATAATCATTTTGCTTTAAGCTCTAGTGAAAGTTGCCCTACCTTTCCCAAGTCAGCAGGGTTCATAAAAACCCAATGTTCCTTGGCCAAAAAAGCCCAATTGGAACCACCTAACTCAGTAAGCGCCCTGCTTGGGTTGAATGCTGTGGTGAACGAATAGGATTTACTCTTATGATTCATGCTATTGGCCAAAAAATGACCAGAACCATCGACACTCACCAACATACCTTCGCGCATTCTATAAACGCCCATTTCATAGCCTTTTTTACCTCTAGGCACCCCTGTTAATGTTGATTTTTTCGTCCAAATTTTCTTTTCCAAAGTACTCAACACCAATCCGTTTCCATCGTAGAGTAACTGCCATTTCCCACCTTGAAAAGAGACAATGGAACGTGCAATATGTTGTTTGTTTTTCAATTGCGTTGCGCCGCACGGACCATATTCGTTAAAAGCAATAGGAGCAATTACAGGAGGGATTTCTACAAACTCGGCCCCATTTTTTTCTCCCTTGGATGTCATGAACCAAAACTCGATTCCGACCTTTTTATCACGTACAGTATTCTGGTAAAAAGCAATATTGTCTCCTTCGTACCCTGCATAATAAACGCGGTTTTCTTCTTCCACCCACCTTCCGATTTCTGCTGCATAAGTGAGAAAATTATGATGGGTCATGAAGCCACCTATCAACACATTTGTTTTGGTTTCTTTATCATACGTTTCAAAAAGATGAACCAAAGCCTTGTCAGTCACTTGAATATCGACCAACTCCAAGTCATTGACATCATATCCCAGCTTCTTCATCGCCACCTGGTAATTGCAGGTTTTGGTTTTCATGTTTCCCGCATTGTTCAATTGATAGGCCGTAAACTTGCCGTTATCCAATTCCACTGGATCCATGAAATACAAGTAGCGCGTACCCGAACTGGATAAGAAAACGGGATTCTCGGCCTTCGGAACAAAGGTCTCCTGCCAAAGTGTTCTGGGTTCGTCACCTACGAAGGTCAAAAATTTCTGGTTCGTTTGATGTGAGGGGTCGTCATTCATGAGCAACAACCCTTCACCCGTCCAATCATACACCTTCGAAAAAGGGTACTTTTCAGCTGGTATTTCGAAGTTTTGAGCAGCTGCTTGCAAAGAAAACAAACTGATTATCAACAAGGTAAATAAGGTACGCATGGCTAATTTTGCTTTAATCTAACTTTCTTACGACTTTTATCGTTTTTATTATCGAGTAAATCCAAATGTACATAAAATGAAACTCAAAAAACTTGCAATAACTGGAGCCGTGGCTCTTTCTGGCTTGTTAATGGCCTTCGCTATAGCCCCAACAAAACCAATTGAAATTGGCGATTCGGCCCCCATGATTGACACCAAAATGGTGGGCATCGATGGGTCAAAAAAAGCACTTTCAGAATACAAAAAACAGAACGGTCTAATCGTTGTTTTCTCTTGTAATACATGCCCTTTTGTTGTGGGAAGTAGTTCATTTGGCGGATGGGAAAAAACCTACAATGGTTTGGCTCAAAATGCTGATAAGAACAAACTAGGTTTCGTGTTGGTAAATTCCAACGAAGCAAAACGCAAAGGCGATGACTCATTGGACGAAATGAAAAAACACGCCGCCGATCAGGGATACACAATGCCATACTTAGTTGACAAAGATTCCAAATTGGCAGACGCCTTCGGTGCTAAAACAACTCCTCATGTATTCTTTTTGGATAAAGACATGAAATTGATCTACATGGGTTCTATCGACAATACGTGGGACAACAGTAGAACAGAAGATATCGCCTACCTGCAAAATGCTATGGACGAATACAAAGCCGGAAAAGAGATTTCTGAGTCTATTTCTGCCCCAAGAGGTTGTTCCATTAAAAGAGTGAAATGAAAAAATTAATTATTGGTCTAGGTTTGATGCTAATGTCCGTTCAACTCCTTGCGCAGGTGAACACTGAGCTTCGACCACCCAACTTTAAACAAAAAATTCCAGCTGTTCAGGCTCACTACCTTCTTCCAAAGATTGACAACGAACAAGAACGCGAAGCAGAGCAGAAAAGACAAGAATCTGCTGGAGATAAAATGTACCGCTTCGGGAAGGAGGTGGAAGTTGATTTGCCTTTCTTTTCTTTGGCCGATCATTACATTACTCCAAACGGAAATCGCATTTCTCAATTTCAAATTGAATCCAAGGGTGCAATTTCAATTAACTTGATTTTGGAGGATTTTCACTTGGCATCTGGAGCAACCATGTTCTTAACAAGCGAAGATGGACGATACGTAGGAGCTTATACTTCCATCAACAACAACGAGGCAGAGGCACTAGGGACAGAAATCCTGAAGAGTGACAAAATTACGGTTGTGGTTGAAGAACCTGCAAAAGAAATAGGCAATTCTCGCTTCACGATCAAAACAATCGTTCATGGCTATTACAACATCGACGACATAGCTAAGGGATTGAATACCTCAGGAGATTGTAATGTAGATGTCAACTGTCCGTTAGGAGTGGGTTGGGAACAACAACGAAACTCTGTGGCCATGATGGTTAGCGGTGGCGGATTCTGTACCGGTGCCTTGGTCAACAATACCTCAGGTAATATCATTCCCTATTTTCTTTCTGCTCGTCACTGTGGTACCAACCCAACTTCATGGGTATTCCGTTTTCGTTGGGAAGCACCACAAGGGCAAACCGTTTGTGCGGGAACGAGCAATTCTGGAAATGGACCAACTACCATGAACGTTAACGGAGGTGTTCTTCGGGCTCAAAATGGTACATCTGATTTTATTTTGGTTGAGTTAAACGCTGCTCCTAACCCTTCTTGGGGTGTGTACTACAATGGCTGGGATAAAACGGATCAAAACAATGCCACATCAGGTACCGGAATTCAC
>JAOASF010000154.1 GCA_025210175.1 Crocinitomicaceae bacterium
GTCAAAGGCTACTGAAAGTCCTTTTTGTCCTGCCGCAAGGTTTCTGCGGTAAAAAGCATTGGATTCCTCCGCAGTGGAGAATCCTGCGTATTGTCGGATCGTCCATGGACGAATCGCATACATAGACGAATAAGGTCCTCTTAAATAAGGAGTGACACCCGGAACAAAATTTAAATGTTGAACCTTTGCTCTATCCGAAGATTGGTAGGTGTTTTTCAAGGCAATTTTCTCAGCGGTTTCGAAGACGCTTTGACCTGCCGATTCGTTTAGAACCTCCTTCGGTAATTGTCCAAATATTTTTCTTTCCATTAGATTTCTTTTTCAAGGATTAAGGCACTGAAACCTGTACGAGATTCGATGTCGGACCAGCTTGCAGATTTTTCATCTGGATTGGGAAATTTGTTCACACCGATTAAAATGCTTTTTCCTTCTTTGGCTCTATTGATACGTACTGCGCGAGTAGCTTCAATTTGTCCTTTTAGATGATTGAGTCCTTTATCAGATGAAATACCTCCAGCCTTCTCTATTTCCAAGAACAAAGCCCAAGCTTTCTCTTTTAATTGTTTGGTCAGCGCCTCCATGTTGTAAGACCCCTTCAATGGATCAATCACGTATTGCAAATAGCTTTCTTCTTTCAAAAGATTCGAAATATTGATGGCCATACGCGATGAAAATTCACGATCTGCTTCTAAGCTATAAAGGTCATAAGGTTGAACATCTACCGCTTGTGCGCCACCCAAAACAGCGGACATTGCCTCGGTTGTTTGGCGAAGCAGGTTGGTATATGGGTCCTTCAATGATTTATTGACAAATGTCGTACGTGCAATTATTGAGCTATTGCAGGTAGAACCTTGCTCCTTGCGGATGAAATTCCACAAAGACTGAATGGCTCTAAACTTGGCGATTTCTACAAAGTAATTCGCTCCAATTCCCATTTCAAATGTGATGGATTGAAGGGTGTTTTTGGTTTGAGTCAACCCTTCGTTTCCGATTGCCAAGGCATAGGCAATTTCTTGAATCGCATTGGCTCCTGCTTGCTGTACTTCGTAGCTCAAAACGCTCAAGTTCTTGTTCTCAGAAGAAAGAGTTGCATTCAATAATTGAAGCTCTTTTTTACAGAAATTAGACCACTGACCAGCCAAGTCTGCTTCTTGGTTTTGGTCCATGCAATGAAACTGTGTTTCGATGTGATCCAAGCCAATCCCTTCGAACAAAGCAGCCCAAGAAATTTGGTTCTTTTTCAACTCAAAGGTTAGAGAACTCGCTCCTAAATTCAACACTTGGAGCGCCTCTTTTTTCGCTACTTTCTCATCCTTAACGACGATGCGATGATTGATTTCCCAATCGTTGTTGTTGGATTTCCAAGAAGCACTTTCAACCGTTTCTGGTTGAGATTCTAGTGAACCGTATTTTTCGAATTCAAGATTTTCTACTTCATCTTTTCGGATCAAAATGTCCTCAAATTGAAGGTCCTTTAACTCACGCTGGACTGCGTTTTTCCACTGTTCATCTGTAACAGGTGAAAAAGAGGAGCTGATATCGTTTGTCATTTGAACGAATTATTGTCGGTAACAAAAACATGGCTTGCAATGATCGTGGCTATCACGGGTGCAACGGCAAAACCGAAGACTGGAATGAGGCTAGCGAGTCCAAAGCACAAACCGGTCACGAAGTTAAGTATAGGCTTTTGTCGAACAAAGGAAACGCTTTGAAAAATACCTATTTGATGTCGCTCCAAGCAATAGTCATAAAAAGCAAAACCGTAAAAGAAGCTCGCAATGCAGAAGTTGGCAATTCCGTCCAAAAAGCCCAAGCCAAAAATCCAGGAAAATAAGTGATAGATGCCAAGTGTAATAAATTCGAGACTCAGGGCGATGAAGACAATGGCCAACATGCGAATGAGTTCTTCGATGAATTGAACAAGGTCAAATTTGAATTTTTTTCCTGTCAAACTTTCCTCGACGGACTCTGAAAGTCTGGTAAATAGAGGAGAAAGAAGGGTTATGACCAAGAATATTTTGAGTTGTTCGAACAGAAACCCTAGAAAACTAAAAAAGCCTTGAATGCTAGAGTTCAAGATGGAGCCAAACCAACCATCGCTGTCTGCGTAATTGTCTGAACTCATAGTGGCTGTCCAATCCGATAAGCCCCAAAAGGGAAAGCTTATGATCAATCCGGGAAGGAAGTAAAGGAGGAATTTGCCTTTTGAAAATGCAAGGAACATCCATTGGATGGCTTTGTTGTGCAGGAAAATGGCTTCATTAAAACGATTCATCCGAAAAGGGTCATTACTTTATAAATAAGAGCGAAGAAGATACCAAATCCTAAGATATAATTGGTGATGGCTGTGTAACCTCTTTTGTACCAAAACCAATAATTGAGCGTTGATACGAGTAAAGCCAGAATTCCAATTTGCACTAAAAATGGGAGTTCATTCCAGATTGGCATGAGAATTGTTTTGTTGTATGCAAAAGAAAGAAAAAATGAAAAAGTGGACGATACTTCCGGCAGCCTTATTTGTAGCCATTTTTGCGAATGCTCAGGAGGCTCCAAAGAAAGAGAAAGTGGTAAAAACAACTCCGATAACTGAATTCAAAGCCATGCGCAAGCACATTTTGAAATCGGTGGGCGAGTACGAAGCCCAACAATCAAAAAAGCAAGAACAGCCTGTTGCATTGGATCGAAAGAAATTTCCGACAGCAGATCCGGATAACAAATTATCGAAGTAGGATAGGCATTAACTTTTTAGAAATCCTTCTCAGCATTGAGGAGGATTTTTTTTGTGACCAATTTTCTAAAAAAGGCGAATGGTCGAATGTGTACCACTTTCTTCCTTGAAGGTTAGCATGCTGATTCGTTCTTATTAAAACAGGGATTTTTCCTTGGTAAGGACCAACTTTTGATTCTATCCCTATCCCCCTAAAAGACCTTTGTTTTTTTTTCTGTAAATCGGGATTCATTCATTGGTTATTCCTTCTAGAAGGGCAGTTTTTATGAATTCGATTCAAGACTACGAATTGAACTGTAAAATATTAACGTAATAATAAGATTCGTTGCTGATATCGTATGTTTTATATACCGACTTTTGCTCCAATATGCGCAACAGTAAAACGCTGAAATTTAGTTTGCTCTTTATCTACTGTCTGTCACTTTTGTTGATAGGCTATCAAGCTACTTATGCGTCTGCCAATCGGTTTCCATCCGAACAAAGTAAGGTCAATGAGCGCATAGATTTGAAGGATGCAATTTCTGGACCTTCGCAATTTGTTTCCGCCCTTGGGACATCGAAAAGTACTGGACATCAAAGCGGTAAAAGTTTGCATACTTGGGGTGGTGGACTCAGGCTTGGACAAATAGGCTTTGTTTTCTGTTCCAAAACTTTCTTTTTTGATATTCTTCGTGTTGCGCTCCAATTCAAAACCGAAGATATTGCGTACTCATTTCACGCTTTTTGGTGAGATAAGGAAATTCATTAGATCGCTTCACCTTGGCCTATACTGAAGGCATATCAAGGTATTTACAAACAACAATTTTATTAAAATGGATACTCCGACAATCATCATGTCGGCTGTTTTTTTGATGGTCTGTATTTTGCCGTTTTGGCTTTCCTATCGCAATAATCGAAAGTTGGAAAAAAGCCTGCGCCAAGCCATTCAAAATTTAGCCGCAACCTCGAACATTTCGATTCAACAATTTCAAATACTCAACAAGTTAATCATTGGTTTAGATACGAATGAACAATACCTGTGTTACGTTAAGCAAAACAATCACGGAGAAACGCAAGGAACTCTTGAGCTTAAGAATTTTTCGAAGGTAGAACTCAAACAATTGAAGCAAAAACTCAACACCGATAATCCGAACGAAACGGTGACGAAGCTAAGTTTAAACTTTCACCCCAAAGGACATGGAAATATAGAGGAAGAAATCATCTTTTTTCAAATGGACAGTTTGAATTCTCTGGATGGAGAAATTCAATTTGCAGAGCACTGGCTTCAAAGGATTCAACCCCTTCTCAATTCATAAGAATCATGGAATTATTCGTATTTGGTTTGTTTGTGATGGGGTATTTGGCCATTACTTTCGAACATGCTCTCAAGGTAGATAAGCTCATTCCAGCTCTGTTTATGATGGTACTCAGTTGGGCCTTTATTTCGCTCAATTTGGAGTCTGTTGGCGCATGGTTTGAACCAATCGGTGGCAAGATGGATGACTTTGGAAAACTCCTTTTCCACGAAAAACAGCACGTACTACAAGAAACGCTGTTGCATCATTTCGGTAAAACGGCCGAAATTTTGATTTTTCTTTTGGGGGCAATGGCGATGGTAGAGTTAATTGATCATTTTCAAGGGTTCAGTTCGATCAAAAAAATGATTACGACCAAAAGCAAATTAAAACTATTGTGGATCGTAGCGTTTTTGTCATTTTTCTTGTCGGCAATCATCGATAACTTGACCACCACAATTGTTCTTATTACCCTCCTTCGAAAGTTAATTTCGGACAAACCTTCAAGAATGTGGTATGCGGCCATAGTTATCATTGCTGCAAACGCTGGAGGGGCTTGGACACCTATTGGAGATGTTACAACTACCATGTTGTGGATGGCCAATAAGGTATCAACTGTGAAATTGATTCAATTCGTGCTGTTGCCATCTCTTATTAGTGTGTTATTGCCCTTGATTGTGGCGAGTTTTTTACCTGCATTTAAAGGAGACTTGAACAAGGAAGTAGAACAAACACGAACAGGAAGGGAAGGTAAAATAATGCTGTTCATCGGTCTTGGCCTCATAGTGTTTGTACCGATTTTTAAATCCATAACGCATTTGCCACCCTACATCGGTATGATGTTGTCCTTGTCGATTTTGGCCATTCTTGCAGAATCCTTTCATCGAAAGGCAGCATCGGCTCAAGATTTACCAACGACAGGTCAAGGTCCAACGGTTCGTGCATTGAGTAAAATTGAAACCTCTTCCATTCTTTTCTTCTTGGGGATTTTGATGACGGTAGCTGCCTTGGAATCAATCGGACTGATCTTTGATTTTGGTCAAACCGTAAACCAATCCATTTCCCAGAATCTGTTTGTCACTTTGTTGGGAGTTGGTTCGGCGGTGATTGACAATGTGCCTCTGGTTGCTGCGAGTATGAGCATGTTTCAAGAAGCTAGTGATCATGTGGTATGGCATTTTATCGCCTATGCAGCAGGAACGGGAGGTAGTATTTTGATCATTGGTTCAGCGGCTGGTGTTGTTGCCATGGGAATGGAGAAAATTCCATTTTTCTGGTATTTAATGAATGTCGCTTGGTTGGCTCTCTTGGGCTATCTAGCAGGTGCTTTGGTGTTTTTATTTTAAGTGATCATATGTCAATATTTGAAATTGCCGTATTACTCGGTGCTCTTGGTTTCTTCATTTATGGAATGAAAATCATGAGTGAGGGTATCCAAAAAGCCGCTGGTCAAAACTTGAGAAAAATTCTCGGAATCATGACGGTGAATCGGTTTACTGGGGTTTTAACAGGCTTGAGTGTTACCAGTATCATTCAAAGTTCATCGGCTACCACTGTAATGGTTGTTAGTTTCGTAAATGCAGGCTTACTCAGTTTGAAGCAGGCCATTAGCGTGATTATGGGAGCGAACATTGGAACCACGATGACAGCGGTATTGGTAACAGTACTTGGGTTTTCCAAATTGAGTATTTCCACTTACGCACTTCCGTTGTTCGCAATCGGTGCACCTCTGTTGTTCGTACGAAAAGACAATCTCAAATCGCTCGGTGAATTTCTCATCGGATTCTCCTTGCTTTTTATGGGGCTTGAGGCATTGAAAAATGCGGTTCCTGAACTGAGTGCAGAATCCATGCAGTTTTTTCAAGGATTGAAAGGATTAGGTATGTTGTCGACACTCTTGTTTATTTTGGCAGGTGCCCTTCTTACGATTGTCATTCAATCCTCAAGCGCAGCGGTGGCGCTCACCTTGGTATTGTGTCACAAAGGAATCATTGATTTTCCTTCGGCTGCAGCAATTGTTCTGGGTGAGAATATCGGTACAACCATTACGGCCAATTTAGCGGCCTTGATCGGAAACGTCAATGCCAAAAGAGCAGCAATGGCTCACTCCTTGTTCAATATTATCGGAGTGGTGTGGATGTTTTTTGTCTTCACACCCTTTCTGGGACTAATAGACTGGTTGATGGTGGATGTTTGGAAAATGGAGAGTCCTTTTACCGCTGTATCGTCGGTGATGTGGGGCCTGACCATTTTCCATATTTTGTTCAATACCGCCAATACTTTTCTTCAAATTTGGTTTACCTCGGTTTTGGAGAAATTAACCATACGGATGATTCCTTCTAAAAATGAAATAGACGAACAAAATACCTTGGAATATATTTCATTGAACATTCTAAAAACACCTGAATTTTCAATTCTTGAGGCAAAAAGAGAAGTGCAGAAACTGGGAAAAATCACGCAAAAAATGCTCACCTTGGTTCGACAACTTTTGAATGAAACCAATAAAAAGAAGCAAGAGGAGCTTTTTTCGAAAATTCAGAAATTGGAACAGCTTACGGACAAGATTGAGCTTGAAGTCGCAGAGTTTTTAAGGAAGGTTTCGGAAGGAGAAGTGTCCAGAGAAACGTCGGGTAAAATTCGTGTGATGCTCAATGTTATCGATGATTTGGAGACGATAGGAGATATTATTTTTGGGATGTCAAAACAACTAAAGTCAAAAAGTGAAGCAAGGGTCTATTTCATCGCTGAGCAAAGGGCTAACCTCCTCGAAATGATTCAAGCCGTAGATCATGCGATGAGCTGTATGAGAGATAATTTAGAATGCGAGTACGAAGAAGTAGACCGAAGAGAGGCGAATCAGTTGGAAAAAGTGATCAATAAGCTAAGAAACACATTCAGAGATAAACATTACGAAGACTTAGAAAGCGGAGAATACAGCGTGAGAAGTGGAATCTATTATTCAGAATTACTTTCCATGACCGAAAAAATGGGAGATCATATCATGAATGTGACAGAAAGTATTACAGGTAAACCAATCTAAATTTAGTTCAGATACTAAAGGACCGAATAAATAGGAGGCTTCTTCAATCGACCTATTTCGATTTCGTAGGAAATAAAAAATACCCCTTCGTCCGAAGGGGCATTTTTTATTAAGTGTTCTATTATTGAATCTTATCCGCTCGAGCTTGCGCTTCCGACATAATTTTGTCGGCTTTGGCTTTTGATTCTTTTTCAATTTTCTGGGCTTTTTCTTCCGCTTCTTTGCGAAGTTTTTCTGCTGCCAACTCCGCAGTTTTCTTTTTGATAGGGTTGCTACCAGCTTCATCAACTAAGGCTTTGCCTTGTTTGTCTGCTTCGCTGCGAACCGCATTGGCGGCTTTTTTACCTTCTGAAACTACTTTATCGGCCTGAACTTGAGCAGCATCCATGATTTCCTTTTTCTTGGCCATCACGTCTTCTTTTACTTCGTTCAATTTTTCAGTTCCAATATTTTTCAAAGAATCCACTCCCTTGTTGAGGGCTTCTTTTCCTGCATCGATGAGGTTATCCTTCAAATTACCACTTGCGCGCAAAATGGCATCCTTGAAGTCTGTTGTGATTTTTGGGTCGGTTACCGTTCCGCCAACATTCACTTTTACAGGAATTACGGCAGGCAACGACCCCACATTCAATTTGGGAACCATGTTGTTCACCTTGCTCATGGCACCTTCTACCAACTGAATCATGCTCGCCGGAATTTCTTCCTTCGGCACATTCATCAAAAGGTCGTAACCAATACTTTGATCGAAGCTTGTGAATCCGGTAACGTTGGTAGGTATTTTGCCCAACTTCGTGTCGAAAGGGTCCATCGTAATTTTCCCATCAGCGAACTTGAAGAAGGCCTTTACATCTTTCAAGGTCTGGTTTTTCAACTTGTCCATTTTCACCGCCTCTGCAATTTTTTCCAAAGGCTTGAAACCTGAAATTTCAACGCTATTCGTGAAGAAGTTTCCTCCACCAGACAAAGAAGAATAAATCGGTTCCAAAGAAGGAAGAAGTGACCCGTTCATTTTAAATGAGGTGCTGAAATTTCCTTTCGCATACTTGGCGATTGGCGCCAAAGTTTCGATGGATACAAAGTTGGAAACCAGTTCTTGGATGTCAATTGTTTTCAGGTTGAAGTCAATATTAACGCCAGGCTTTTCAGGATTCACACTGTTGTAGCTACCTGTCATTCCTACCGAACCGCCCAACATGTTCATCATCAAATTGTCCAACAATGCTTCTTCGTCCTTGATGCGCACACCACCTGAAACATTCTTGATGGTCATGCCGTCGTAGGCCAATTCTTTGATATTGGTGTTCAAGTTAAAGTCAATGTTTCCTGGAATCAACAGAGGTTCTGACGCTTCACTAGACCCTTCAGCCGTAGCGTCGCCACCTTCTGTTGGTGCCGCATCCGATTCTGGAGTGCTAGGTCCCATCAATTGGTCGATATCCAAGTAATTTGAATTGAAAGCAAAGTCTCCCTTCAACAACTCATCGCGCATGGCGTAACCGATGTAATTGTCAATCGTACCTTTCATGGCAAAATCAGATTTCCCCATGCTCGCATTCATGTCTTTCAATGCCAAGTTTTGAGGAGAGAATTCAAACAACATCGACGAAATGTTAACTGTCTCAGGCAAGTCTGGAGAACGGTACACCATGTCCATTAATTTCAATGTACCCAAGGCTTTAAAGTCTTCGTATCGTTCTTCGTCTATTGCACTCATTCTACCATCTAGGTGAATATCGGCGTCCAATTTTCCGTTGTAACTTTCGCCTTCCGCCAATGGCATAACTTTTCCGAGAGTAGAAAGGTCTACCTTGGCCATAATGTCGGACTGTAAATATGGATCCGACATCGGGTTTCTCATTTTTAGGGTTGCATCCAAGACGTTGCCCACAAAGTCAGCGTGGAATTTCGGAATATCAACCGTCATTAAGTCCATGTTGCTTCCGCCTTTAAATTTAGAACCAGCTCTTAGGACGATATTGTCAATTGACCCAGGCACATCTGGGTATTTAATTGTCGCATTGTCAACGCTCAAATTGAAATCCCATCCCGGCATGTTTTTCTCGTCCATTCTACCCTTCACCATTCCATTCATGGCGAGTGTTCCTTTTGTAATCATGCTTTCGTAACCGCTTTGGTAGAAGGTTGGAATCAAAGAAAGAAAATCCTTGAAGGTCGCTTTGGAGGCGTCTAGACTAATGTCCATATTGTCGTATCCTTCCAACATTTCGTAAAAACCTTTGATGGCGAATTGTAGGTTGTTCAACTTGAAAACATTGTCTTTAAGCGTGAACTTGCTCGTTTTTTCGGTGAATTCCATCAATAAGTTGACATCCATTTCCGATTTAACCTTCGACAAATAGCTCAAACCTTCCATTTCATAAGTCAATTCGTCGATAGAAGTGTAGGTGTCGAAATCAATAATATCTGCTGTAAGGTCGCCTGATCCTTCGTGATTCAAATTCTTAATTTCTGCAAACATGTCTCCTGCACGATCGTCATAGCGAATATTGCAATTGCTCAGCACGTATTTCTGAAGTTTTAATTCGAAATTGGAAACGGTGTCAGCAGGATCTTCAACCACCATAGCTGTGTCAGGAATCGTAATGTCGTAATTGGCTTTTCCATCCTTTAACACACGCACATCGATGTCGGCATTCTCAAGATAAATGCCTTTGATACCAATTTTGTCTCCCGAAATCACATCCCAGAGCATCACTTCTGCCCGAATGTTCTTTGCGTTGATCAATTCCACACCCTCAAATTCTTCCGTACCGGTAACTTTGGTGTCGATAAGGTCAATTGTGAGATGCGGAAAAGTCGATAGAAATGTTAAATCAAAATCGCCCAATTCCACCTTAGCGGTTAAGGTCTTATTGGCTTCGTCTATCACTAAATCCTTGAGTTTATCCTTGAAAAGGACGGGAACAAGAATGATGGCAATTAATAAAACTAATACCGTTAGACCTGTCCATTTGAGTAGTCTTTTAGCGAGGCTTTTTTTCTTTTTTTCCATAGCTTGGATTCCAGTTGTGTGCTTAATTTTAGATATTTGTTATCTAGGATTTTTCTAGATGGTAGCATAAAAATAATGGAAAAACTAAAACCCTTTGTAGCCCTTTTGTGTTTGTTAACAACTGTTTCTTTACAGGCCCAAGTTGTGGTTGGTGGCGAGGAAAAATCGAACGATCAACCCAAGGAGAAAGATGAAACACTGGTTGAACTCAAAAATAAAAAGGAAAGAGAAGTGAGTGGCACGAGTGCGGTCTACTTTTTTTTGTCGCGAGCTTATAACAACCGTATCTTGGAATCGAATGGCAGTTTGTTTGGTGATTCGCTAGGTGAAAGGGCAGATGAGACAGGACTAAAAACGGTGTGTTTCGGTTTGGGTATTCGCAATCAAATCAAGAACAATTTTTATTACGGGGGAGGCTTATCCTTGTACAACAATGGAGAGTCGTACACGTACGAAGAGGAAGATACCTTGTTCAATTATCAGTCGAGATATGCCTACGTTGGCATGCCGCTTTTTTTGGAATACAATGTGGGTAAAACCTTGCAATTTATAGGAACAGTGGGACTTGTACCATCGATGTTTATTAGATACAAGCAAGATCAGAATTGGCGCAATCCACAAAATGTTGAAGGAGACACGCTAATCAAATACCGTAATGGTAATCAGGATTTTAACACCTTTGTTATGAGTGGGTTTGTTTCGGCTGGAATAGCCTTGCAATTGAGTCCCTACACTTCCTTTTATGTGAAACCCGAGTATCGTTTTCAATTCAACAGTAGCTATAGCAAAATCAATCCCTACATCCACAAAGCGAGAGCTTTTTCCGTGAATTTTGGATTCATTTACCAATTATAAACATGCGCATCAAGGATATTACGACTTATCTCGAGTCGTTAGCACCGTCGTCCACCCAAGAGTCTTATGACAATTCAGGGTTGATTGTGGGAGACCCGCAAAAGGAAGTTACAGGAGCTTTGATTTCCCTGGACTGTACCGAAGAGGTAGTCGAAGAAGCCATTCAAAAAGGAGTGAACCTAATTATTTCTCATCACCCTATTGTTTTTAGAGGTTTGAAGCGATTCAACGGGAGTAATTACGTTGAAAGAACGGTCATCAAAGCCATTCGAAATGATATTTCGCTTTACGCGATACATACCAACTTGGATCATTACATCCATGGAGTGAATCGGGAGATTGTCAATCGCCTGAATTTGGAAAATGTCCAAGTTCTACAACCGTCGAAGGAACAGCTGATCAAATTGATCACTTATGTGCCTACCGCGCACAAGGAGAATGTCTTGAATGCCTTATTTGAAGCTGGGGCTGGGCACGTTGGCAACTATTCAGAATGTTCTTTTGGCAGTGAAGGGGAGGGAACTTTTCGTGGAAATGAGGAAAGTCAGCCCTTTGTTGGTGAGAAAAATCAGCGACATGCAGAAAAGGAAATCCGGATAGAAACCATCCTGCCGAAATTTGCTAAGGGACGCGTATTGAAAGCCTTATTCACGGCTCATCCCTACGAAGAGGTGGCTTATGACTTGGTTCCGTTGTTGAACGATTGGTCGGAGGTTGGCAGCGGAATGATTGGTGAGTTGGCTCTACCCATGGAGGAAATGGAGTTTTTGCAAAAGGTAAAATCGACATTTAATTGCGGTGCTATTCGCTATACCCAACTGAAGAACAAACCGGTAAAGAAAGTAGCCGTTTGCGGAGGAGCAGGAGGTTTTTTACAAAATGCAGCTAAGGCAAAAGGAGCCGATATTTTTATTACCGCCGATTACAAATACCATGAGTTTTTTGACGCTGAAGGAGAAATCGTGATTGCTGATATTGGTCATTATGAAAGTGAACAGTTTACAACAAATTTATTAGCTGATATTATCACGAAAAAATTCCCTAAATTTGCGCTTCATTTAACAGGCATAAATACGAATCCGATTAAATATTTATAACAAATGGCTGGAACAGCAACGAAAAAAGAGAGCACGATCGAAAGCAAACTAGATGCTTTGTATCAGTTGCAATTAATTGATTCTGAGATTGATAGAATTAGAACCATTCGTGGTGAATTACCGTTGGAAGTTCAGGATTTGGAGGATGAGTTGGAAGGTTTAGAGACTCGTATCAACAACATTCAAGAGGATATCAAAACCTTAGAAACTGAAATTTCTGATCGTAAAAACGCAGTGAAAGACGCTGAAACTGCAATTACAAAATACAAAGAGCAACAAAATAACGTTCGTAACAACCGCGAATTCGAATCATTGGCAAAAGAAATTGAGTTCCAAGAATTGGAGATCAAATTGCACGATAAGAAATCGAAAGAGGCGAAAGCTAAAATTGCGAGCAAAAAAGAAATCTTGGACGAGGCAAATGATCGTTTGAAGTTCCGTCAAACGGATTTGAAAACGAAGAAAGCTGAGTTGGATGAGATCGTTGCTGAAACGCAAAAAGATGAGGAGAAATTGCAAAAAGACTCTGACTCTGCAAAGAAGAAAATCGACGATCGTTTGATTTCAGCTTATGAGCGTTTGCGTCAAAACTCGAAGAACGGATTGGCAGTAGTTACTGTACAGCGTGATTCATGTGGTGGATGTTTCAACAAAATCCCACCGCAACGTCAATTGGATATCGCAGCTAAACGCAAAGTAATTGTTTGTGAGCACTGTGGTAGAATTTTGGTTCCGGCAGAAGAAGAATAAATCGATTCAAAATGATAACGAAGCCGCTCAATAGAGCGGCTTTTTTGTGGGCGTATGAAATTTAAAGACTATTCCATTATCAAAGAACTCAAGGATCAACTTGAGCGAATGGCTTTCAAAAAGCCGACAGATATTCAGTTCAAGGCCATTCCAGCCATATTAAATGGAGAGGATGTAATGGCCATTGCACAAACGGGTACTGGTAAAACGGCTGCTTTTGTGATTCCTATTTTGGATCAATTGGTTCGTAAAAAAAGAGGAAAATACGAAGGAGTTCGAACTTTGGTAATGGTGCCTACAAGGGAATTGGCCCAACAAATTACGGATGTCTTTCAAGAAATTGGCAAGGATACGGATGTCAAAACCTTTGGTTTATATGGAGGTGTGGAACAGGAAGCTCAAATCAAACGATTGAATCGAAAGGTCGACGTTTTGGTGGCTACTCCTGGAAGAATGTTTGATTTGATTTCACAAGGACATTTGGACGTGTCTGGGGTTGAACACCTAATTCTTGATGAAGCCGACTTGATGCTGGACAAAGGTTTTTTGAAGGACATTCAAGATGTGGTGAAGAAGATTCCTAAAAAACGTCAGACTCTGTTCTTTACGGCTACCATTGATAAGAAAATTAAATCATTGGCATACTCGGTTGTAAAAGACGCTTTGCGCATTCAAATTTCACCGAAAAACCCTGTTGCAAAAAACGTGGACCACGCCGTAGCCTTTGTGGAGATGGATCACAAGCGCTTTTTTCTTGAGAATGTACTTACGGAGTATGAAGAAGAAGCATTTTTGGTTTTCGTCCGCACCAAGGTTAGAGCAGAAAGAGTAGTGGCAGCCATGGAACGCGTCAATATTAAGACGACTTTCTTTCATGGCGGTTTGGAACAGGGCGAACGATTCAAAATTTTGGATGCGTATCGAAAAGGGGAAATTCGCGTTTTAGTGACTACCGATGTTGCAGCGAGAGGTATTGATATTCCTGCGGTGAAATATGTTGTGAATTACGACTTGCCGGAGGATGCGGAAAATTATGTTCACCGCTGTGGTCGCTGTGGCCGTGGAAGAAACAAGGGACAAGCGATATCCTTTTGCAGCAAAGACGAAGAACCACTTTTGCAAACGATTGAAGAATATACAGGTGAAAACATTGCTCGATTGGAACTCGATCCGAATGAATACGGGCAAATCCTTTTTGATGCAGATGACCCCAATTATGATTGGCAAAAATTGATCGATCAAGACAATGATTTCTGGGACAAAGAAGATAACTGGTAGGATTTTAACGCTTTAGATCCAACCTTACTTATTTGATTCGACGTATCTTTAAGCAACTTCGAATCAACATTCTATGAAAATACTTGTATTCCTACTCGTTACGATTCCCGCTTTGGTTATTGGGCAAGCAAGCAATATCACGGTGGTAAACCCGACCGTGGATTTGGTTTTAAAAGGCCAATACAGTCCGAGCATTTATCTTCCCACTCAAACGTATTCACCTGAGCAAATTTTTCAAGGCATTCAAAATGAGGTAAATGCAGATTCATTAAAAGCTTACATCGTCCAATTAGCATCGTTTAAAAATCGAAATTCGGGTGCAGATACCTTGTCGTTAACTGAAGGAATGGGTGCAGCGAGAAATTGGGCTTTGTCGAAATTTCAAGAATTTTCAACGGCCAATGAAAATCGTTTGCTTACAAGTTTTCTAGCTTTCGATCAAAACATTTGTGGGGTAACCAAACACAAAAATGTA
>JAOASF010000019.1 GCA_025210175.1 Crocinitomicaceae bacterium
CTGGAGCAAATACAGAAGTAATATTCTCAGAATACTGATCTCGATTAGTATAAACCTGATCTATTAGGTCCTCGTATGTATTTAATAGTTTTTCTAGCATTGGTTTTATTGTACCTAACGGTTCTCAACTAGGAGACACGGGCTTCTTGGATATGGTTGTTCAGCCCGTGGCTTTTAGTTGATGTTAGGTACATTCAGAAATTTTAAAGATTGAATAATTTCGTGTAAATGAGTTCCTTCAGGTTTTCCTTGTGGGTGTTGTCCAACAATAATTTTTTGATCATTATAGTACCCCATGAATTGAACATAATTATTGGTGCTGGGAATCGGCACACTTTTTATTGAATCATTTTTTACAAAATCATGAGCCCAATCCATTCCGGTAAGAAAAACTACAACTTTCGGCTTTAAAATATTCATCTCTTGTTTTAAAATATCAATACAGTTTTTTTTCTGAACACTTTTTAACCTTGTTGATGGATTTCCCGCATCGGCTTTCGAGACTTTGTACAAATTTGTCCATACTATGCGGTCTAAAATGTCTCCATCTGATTCAATAAGATATCTTGCGATTTCTTTTGAAACTCTCCAGAAAGCCGATTTCTTTGGGTTATAATTAGCTTCATTATCTCCCCAGTCTCGGGAAACCCAATCTAAATTTTCATTTTTCAAGGATTCCCCTATTTCTTCCAGTAATTCTTGTTTATTTTCGGGTCTTTCCTTATCGAGATAGAAATGCCAACCGTTAACGGCTCTACCTACTATCATTAAATCTTCATTGTAATCCTTTCCAACGGCTGGAGCAAATACAGAAGTAATATTCTCAGAATACTGATCTCGATTAGTATAAACCTGATCTATTAGGTCCTCGTATGTATTTAATAGTTTTTCTAGCATTGGTTTTATTGTACCTAACTTACTTATACCCCTACCTAAAGCAGAGTTTGTGACGTGTATGCAACATACGGTTGTGGGAATGGCGTGTAGGAGGTAGGGTTAGTTGCGCGGAAATTAGTCTTCTGTAAGGTCATCGAAGGGACTTTGAATTTCACGTATGTTTTTGTTGCTGACATGGGTGTAAATTTCTGTGGTTCGTGTGCTCTTATGGCCGAGTATTTCTTGTATGTAGCGCAAATCTGTACCTCGTTCCAACAAATGTGTAGCATAACTATGTCGCAACCAATGAAGGGTAACGGGTTTGTTTATTCCAGCTAATTTAACGCTTTTCTTTAGCACTTTTTGAAAACTGACCGAGGAATATTTTTGACCGACGACTTCTCCTTCAAACAGATACTTCTGTGGACGATAAGCTCTATAATATTCTCGCAAGAGGGTCAAAATTTTCGGGCTCAAAGGTACCAGTCTGTCTTTGTTTCCCTTGGCTTCTTTAATGAGGAGTAGTCCACGGTCCGACAAGATGTCTTTAAACTGAATGTGTAGCACTTCGCCTTGACGCAATCCGCACCCATAGGCCAGCGACAGCATGGCTCGGTGTTTCAGGTTTTGCGTTGCGGAGAGGATTCGTTGAATTTCATTTTTATCGAGCACATTGGGCAAGCGATGTTCGCGTCGTGGCCGAAGAAGAATGCTGGGACTGGGCGACAAACCAAGGCTTACACGGTAAAAGAGTTTGAGGGCATTGATTACCTGGTTTTGGTAGGCAAAGGAATATTTTTGATCCACGATGTATTTTTCATTGAATTCGATGATGTCGGTTTCGGAGAGCGTATCGAGTGGTTTGTGCGAAAAATAACGCATGAACACGGACAAAGCGCCAACGTAGGTTTTGATGGTATTTTGCGCATAGCGCTTCGTAATCAAAAAACTTTCGAAGCGGTCCAGGGTTTCTTGTTGGCTGGCAGACATCGGAGGTAGTTCGATGGTCTTCTTTTTCTTGCTTTTGGTTCTGGGATATTCAGGGAAGTGGTAGGTTTCGCCAAACTCAATTTTTGCGTGATTTTTAAACAAGAGGTGCAAACGGCTCCCTACTCCTTTGAAGGCATGAATCATATAGGTTTGGGTGGTATAGTTCCATTTCAGTTCGCCGAAGTTGTTTTTGAGGATGGGGACCAGTTCGTCGGCATGAGGAAGGTAGATCAAGAGCCAACCGCGCCCATAACAATAGAGGTAACGTGTGAGAATGGTTTTCATAGTAGTGAATTATGTATGTGTAAGCAGTAGATAGAATATAGCAAAAAAGTAGGACTTGGGCAAAAGAAACGAATTGATTCTGAAGAGTCGAAAGGACAAGCCCCCTAGCCCCGGTAGGAGAGAGTAGCTATCGGCTGAGCCGATACTACTCCGGATGACGGGAAATAGCTCCAACAAAAAAAGGAACTCAAATGAGCTCCTTTATTCGATCTTATATCCTTGATTTTAGTGTTGGATAACGAGGCTTTGGGTGGTGGTTTTTGCCCCGTTGGTGATGCGCACCTGATACCATCCGTTTTGCAGTTGGTCGGTGGAAAGTTCGTGGGTTTGCATCTGGCCAGAGTGGGTAAGTTGGGTGGATTGTACCAATTGCCCCAATGGATTGTAGATGTCCACCTGCACTTGAGATCCAGCCTCGCCATTCATTTGCAAATGCAGTTTATTATTGGCTGGATTCGGGTAAAGAAGGACGTATCGAGCCTCTTCGTTTTCCTCGAGTCCGACAGATCCGGTGGTGTAGAAATCGTAGACAAACATGCTTCCGAAATCGGTTTTGAAATTTTGTTTCACACCGTTTCCTTCCTTGAACTGGAAGTAGCCAGATCCTTGGCTGGAGTTGGCCCAAAATGATAGGCCATCATTACCTGAGTCGGTAAACAAAAGGCGATAACACCCTGGCGCCAATTGCAAATGGTCGGTATAGGTGGTGTTGGCCGTAAGGTTGGTTCTTTGGTACACCACAGAGCCAGTGCTATTGTAGAGATAAAGTTTGTTTTCGTTGGGGTTGTTGTTGGTCTTGAAGCGCAGATTCAGGTCGCCTTGGTATTCATCGGCCGGTACGTAGGCAGCTGTAAGGCTATTGTTTTGTGCATATTGGTCGGCAGCACCGTTGGGGTTACTGATGGTTGCGGTAAAGGCTGGATTGCTACTTGAAGTAGTCCAAAACGAGTGATCGTTAACGGGAAGGATAACTTTTTCACTTTCCATAAAGGCCAAAGTTCCCATCCAGTGGAAGGTAGCCGTAGTGCCTCCGGTTACCGAATAGGTGATGTCGGCTTCGTAAAGGGTATCGCTTCCGGTGTTTTGGATAACGATTTCGGGCAACATGCAAATGCTGTTCAAGCGGCGATATTCGTCTCGCAAACTTGGGCGAATGATTTCTACCAACTTGGCGTCGTTGCTAAAGTTTGCGGCTCCGTAGCTCACCAAGAAGTGATTCACAATGTAGCGACTGTCGCCGGTGGCATTGTCGAGGTAGTAATCTACGCTCACTTGGTCTCCTGGAGTTACAAATGGATCTAAATTGGCGTAGTGTACATCGGTAGGCGCACCCGGACACCAACCGGCTCTATCGTATACCCATGTTCCTCCTTGTGGGAATATGGGGTTGTCTCCACAGGCCTTCCATATCTGCCAGCTAAATTCTGTGGTACCACCATTGATATTGAGGTGATGGTTGCGCGGGATAAATTCACCCTCTTGTCCATGACCGGTTATGGTTGAGCGAATGGTGAATGAAGAAGCAGAAGGATCGAGCGAAAGGGTGCGGTCTTCCAATACTCTTCCGGAATTGATGTTGCTAAAATTGTTGTACGAATCTCTCCAAATAGGTTGAATGTTTTTGACTTCACGCGGAGGGGTTCCTTCAATAAAATAGAAGCGAATATCGAGTACATCTTGCCATTGACCTCCTCATTCTACGCTAATTCGTTTGTTGTTTTGCAGCACTGGGCCAAAGTCTGACACATCGAACCAATAGGTGCGACCTTCCATGCCCAGGTTAAGTCCGTTTCCGTAAGGGGTTACAAACGACATGAGTTCGTAGCGGGCTGGGTAGCGGTTGTAATAAGTTAATTCACCGTAGTGAATGGTGTCGGTAGGGGTTACTTGGTATTGCCCCACTGTCGCTCCATTTTCGTCCACTATATACATGGTCCCTGAAGCATAGCCAAAAAGGGTATTGGCGACGATGATTTCGTCGTGTTGTGCGGTTCCGTAATGGGGCAGAATACCGTATTCAATTAGGGTAACCTTCGGGCTTAGGGTGCTGTCTAGAACCGTGAGGTCGGTCACTGTTTGCGTTACCGTTCCTTGGGCAAAGCTTAGATTGGGGCGAAAGTTTATGTTTTGGAAAAAGCGGGTCAGTCGATCGCCTCTTTCAAAGTCCCAGTGTGGTTCGGTGTCAAAGTTGGAGCTGCCTCCAGCTGGTGCTATACTGTTTACAGTGGTTCCACCTTGTTCGTTGAAGGGGTAATAGGCCACTAAGTCGGAATACGAAGGGTGGGAATTGTCGATACTTTTGTTCATCCAATCGGCGATTTCTGTAGCACTGAGTTCTTTTTTCCAAATGCTCAATTCGTCCATGGCTCCAAACCAATTTCCAGCTCCTTCGATGCGGTGTCCAAAGTACAAGCGATCGATGTCGATCAATTTTGTTTTCCCTGTTTCGCTGTACCAGAGGTTTCCGTTCAGGTAAATCTTCATGCTGCCTGTGTTAGCATTTTTGGTGAATACCCAATGGTTCCACTGCCCTTTGTATTCGCTTGGCTGGGCTCCATTTACGATGCGGTCATAGCCGGTTCCGTCATTTCCACAATCCCAAATTACGTTCCCATTTCCCCAAGGTAAATGCACATTGAGTTCTCGTTGGTTTTGGGCATTGTAGGCTTCAAACAAAAAAGTATTGGCCGGAAGTTTATCGGGATCACCATAGGTCCACAGGGCAATGGAGATTTGATCGCTAATGGCGTGCATGCCAGCTGTATCCATATCGAGGGTTTCGCCTTGAACGGAGAAAAAGTCATTGTTGAACGTGCCCAAAGTAAGGGGTTGAAGAGAGGTTTCTCCCAACAAGTTCAAGGGAGCATCTGCTGTGGAGTTGGTAAAGGAAAATTCAACCAAAAGGTCACTGCTTCCATCCCAGTTAAAGGGTTGGTAAAAAGACAAGACATTGGTGCCAGGCACAAAGTTGACATCGTGGTAAAAAACTTCTGAAAAACCAGTAGGGGCGAGGTTGGCAGGTGTGAGAGTCGTTTGGTTGACCGCCTTTATTTTTACACGCAAAAATCCAGCTCTTGCAGAGTTGTTGGCCACTTCCAATCGAAGATCGTGCAGATTTCCTGCTACTAATCCAGCTCCGAGCAATTCTGTGGCGGTGTAGAGGCTAAAAAAGCTGCTCGCGTGCTGGTCGGTTGAGAGCAACTCGCTATTGGTTTGTGTACCATTCAACACCGTGTGTGGGGTGAGGTTGCTGGACGTAATGTTGACCACTTTTTGGGTAGTTTGTACATACTGGTAACTCGGAACGGTGGTGTAGGGGTAGGTAGTGCCGTTGAAACCAGCGATGTAATGCGATGGTGTGTAGGAAAGAAGTGAATCTACACGCGATGAATCGGTGAGGTACATGTTGCAGCTATAATCCCACTCTCCACATCCACCTTGGTGAGGTCCATTGTTGTTGCCCGAGGTAGAAACGGTACCGTCATGACAGCGCATGTTGTAGCTCATCATGATTTTTTCGTAACTCGTGCCTGGGGCTGGAAAGCCTACCACAGTGTCACGCGTGAGCGAAGCATAGGAAAAGGAGCGGACTTCGGTTGTGTCTTGGCTCCACAGAAAGGAGTTGGCCCAGAAAACGACAAGCGAAAGGGTCAATAGAAGCAAGTTGTTCTTCATCGATATGGGTTTTTACAAGTATTATTCAATGCACACGAAAATAAAGAAATTGACAGGTGCGCAAGGGCAAAGATTTGCATCCAAGTTGTAATCCCAAGAATTGAAGTTGTGAAAAAATCAGGATTTCACAGATTTGGCTTTTGGGTGATAAAAAAAAGCCTATAAATCATTGATGGTTTGGTTTTCCACTACCGACAAAATGTTGTCGCGCACCTGAATCATAAACTTGTTCAGCGTACAGGTGGCCTCGTCTACACAGTCGTCGCATTTTTCGTAGTAGTTCAAACTGACGCAAGGTAGCCAGGCGATGGGACCTTCGAGAACTCGAAATACAGATGCCACCGAAATTTCGCTTCCCGGCTTGAGCAAATAATACCCACCTCCTTTGCCTTTTTTGGCACCTAAAAAGCCTTTTTTCTTGAGGTCGAGAAGGATGGATTCGAGAAATTTTTGAGAAATGTTCTGACTTTCGGCAATTTCTGAAATCAAAACGGGCTTGCCCTTTTCTTGTTTGGACAAATAGGCAAGAGCCTTTAAACCATATTTTGTTCGTTTGGAAATCACGTTGTAAAAATAATAAAGCTGTCAGAATTGGATTCATTAAAAAACCCTTCAACTAATGTGCTGAAGGGCTATTCTTTTGTCTTTTGTTATTGGTTGTGTTCCAACACGTAGTTGAGAACCTTTTCCATCAAATGTACACGATCCTTTCCTCGCACGTTGTGCAAATGCATGGGGTAAGGGAAGAAATCCATTTGCACGCCCAATTCCACAAATTTTTGAATCAGAGCAAAGGAATGTTGCATGACCACTACATCATCTACCGTTCCGTGAATGAGCAACAAATCTCCTTGGAGTTGGTTGGCGTGGGTCATCAAGCTAGCTTTTTCGTATCCTGCTGGATTTTCCTCGGGCGTATCCATGTATCGTTCACCGTACATGGCCTCATAAAACTTCCAGTCTGTAACGGGTCCACCTGCAACACCAGTTGTAAAGGTTCCCGGCTTACGCAGCATGAGCGATGTGGTCATGAAACCACCAAAGCTCCAACCGTGTACGGCCAAGCGATTGGTGTCTACGTATGCCAAACTTTTGAGGTAGTTTACCCCCGTCATTTGGTCTTCTATTTCTATGGTACCCAGTTGACGGTGGATCGGGCTTTCAAAGGCAAATCCTCTTTCGGCTGAGCCGCGATTGTCGAGTGTGAAAATGAGGTATCCCTGATCGGCCATCCAGTGCATCCACAGCGAAGCACCATCCAGAAATGAGTTGGTGATCATTTGGGCGTGAGGCCCACCGTACACGTATACCAATACGGGGTATTTTTTGTTGGGGTCAAAGTTTTTCGGTTTGATCAATCGGGTGTACAAAGCAGTTCCATCTGCGGCCTTCAATTGACCAATTTCTGTGGTGCCCAAGTCGTAGCCCTCGTATTTATTAGGGCTGGTAACAAGGGTTTGAAGCTTTTTTCCTTTGTGGTTGTACAAAAGCGATTTGCCGGGAATGGAATGCGAGGAATATTGGTCAAAAATGTTCTTGCCGTCGCTCGATACTTCTAAACTGTGTCTTCCCTCTTCTTGTGTGACCAATTCTTGTTTTCCGTCGAGGGTAACGCGGTAGTACATTGTATTCAAAGGATTTTCGCCCGTAGCCGAAAAGTAAATGGTGTTTCCGTTGTCGCGAGCGCACAGGATGTCTTTCACTACAAAGGAGTTGTTGGTCAACTGCTTGAGCAATCTTCCATTGAGGTCGTAATAATATAGGTTGTTGTAACCAGATTTTTCGGAGATCCAAATAAAGTTGTTGTTGCTTTTACTCGGGAAAAAAGTGGGGTGTTCTGGCTCAATCCATTTTTCGTTTTTCTCTTCGAAAATGGTGCGGATGAATTTACCCGTGCTGGCATTGAACAAATTTAACCAGAGGTGGTTTTGTCCACGGTTTACCTCAGCTACGGTAAGATAGAGTCCATCTGGCGACCAAGCCAAATTGGTGAGGTAATTGTCTTCACCGTTTTGAGGCGAAAAATAAACGGTTTGCTTGGTGGCCAAGTCGTAAATTCCTACTCGTGGTTTCTCTGAGCCTTGACCGGCCATAGGGTATTTGATGTTTTTCAGTTGACCAGGAGTAACGCTGTTGTCCAACAATGGATAGTCGGCAACATTGGTTTCGTCCTTTTGGTAAAAAGCCAATTTATCGCCACTGTGCGACCAAAATAAGCCACCTGAAATACCAAACTCGTTGCGTGCGATACTTTGACCCGAAACGATGTTGGGGTCTTCAAACAAGGTTACCTTTAGTTTTTGACCGTCTTTGGTTTGGATGTAAACGTTGTTGTGACGCGTATAGGCCACATTTTCTGTACTCGGACAAAGCAAGGCAGAAGCAGCGTCATCTGCCAGAGTCGCCAAGACGCTTCCGTCCTTTGTAACCAAGTTGTAAAGGGCAAAAGTTGTTCCGTCGTTCAGGTAAAATTCATTTTCATTTTTCCATTCAAAGCCAGAAAACCAGAGAAACGATGTTTTCAAACGCTTGTTCACTTCATCAATGGTAGCCACAGCTTTTGCTTCGGTATTGCCCACCGATGCTTTCATCAGTGTTCGGTAACCGTCTAGGTAACTGTAACAATCTGTATTGGGTACCCACGAAAAGAAGGATAATTGATCGGCAGCAAATTTTCCATATTGCTGCATAACGGCCTCTTCGAGTGTAAGTTTCTTTTGGGCAAAGGTGGGGGCTGCCACCAAAAACAAGAGGGCAAAAGCAAATGTGCTCAGAAAGCTGTGTTTCATGATACTAATTTTGAAAAAAAGTTTTGTAAGGGTTGAGCTACGCGGTAAGCTTCCAGAAGTTTCGACATCAAGTCTTCGCTTTCAGTTAGTTTTTCGCTGTGCTCACAGAAAAAGTAAAATTGTTTGTTGTATAGCAAAGGCTCCTTTTCTCCCAAGCTTTTCAATTCTTTGGGGAGTATTTTGTTTTTCGCTCCGCGAATTTCACCGAATAAGTTCACAAACTCAGGGGCTTGGTAGAGCTTTTGAAAAGTGTCCAAATTGGCTGCAATTCCTTGACGTACAGCCAGAAGTTGATCCTTGTTGGCTTCGTAAATCCCTGCATAAAAGCGCACGTGTTCGGGAGTGAGCTCGAAGTACAGCCCGTTTCCAGCAAAGTTTTTTTTGCCACCCGGACCAATTACTGCACTCATTTGCAACTTATAAGGACTCTTGTCTTTCGAAAATCGAATGTCGCGGTTGATGCGAAAAATGGCATCCTTGGGTTCGAGATCTTTTACGGCCGGATTGATTAGACTCACTTCCTGAATGGCCGCTTGAACGAATTTTTGAAAAGGGATTTTGACGTGTTGTTCATAGCGTTTTCTATTCTCATCAAACCAATCCTTGTGATTGTTGGGCGCTAGTTCGCGAAAAAATGCATTGAACTCCGGACCGAAGTATGTCATAGTCTACCTTTTGCCTCAAAGATAACGATTCAGACTATTTCAAAAATTGGAACAGTTTATCTTCTTCTTTATAAATGTTAATGGGGTTTTGAACGAAGTAATTCGGATTGAAAAAGATGGGACGAATATAGCTGGTCCATGAGAAGAGCCACAATTTACGGTTGAGATTGGCGCGCAAGAGGTCGGTAGAGTGTTCTTTCCGAATCCGAAGCGCCAAGAAGATAAACAAACTCTGCACGAGATAAGAGAATAGGGTAAAGGAAAAGTAAGCCAGGTAATAGAGGAAATTTTTCGAATTGCGGATAAAAAGCCACTGTTGAAGCAAGCGGTATACATACTGAACGATGTCGTTCGACTGATCGATGTCCGACACAATGTTTACCTCCAAAGAGGAAATAAATTCGTACCGATACCCGGCTTGAACGAGGCGGTAAGTCCAATCCATTTCGTATTCCTTGTTCCAAAAACGCAAGTCGAGATGCAAATCGGAATTCCGTGCTATTTGTACATCGAATAAAATAAAGTGACTCGAGAACCAAAGGTCTTCGTTACCGATAAAATCTGATGTTTGCGTGGTTCGCAGGGGCTGCTTGAGCGAAAACCAGGCATCTTTAAACGATGGGTAGCCCTGGTTGATCGTGCGCAGAGCACTTCCATTTTCGGTAATTATACGAGGGGTGAGGATGTTTTTTCCATCTCGTTTGTCGAAAATAGCAGCCAGTTTACTCAGGGTGTTCTTTTGAGTAATCCGCACCGTTGGGTCGGTTAGCAGAATCTTGTTGCCTTGCACCAAGTTGAACGCACGATTCACCGCTTCTCCATAACTCACTTCTTCGGTGAGGGTCACGATTTGTACAAAGGGCAAGTGACGTTTGAATTTTTGAGCAGAACCATCCTGCGACCCGTTGTCTACGATAATAAACTCAATGGGAATGAGGGGGTCCGTTTCCAATATGGTTCGAACCAATTCAATACAAGCTTCGGCTTGTTGATGATTGACGGTGATGACTGAGATCATGTAACCCCATAAAAGTATCAAAAGAAATGAGTCTTTTTTTCGGATAAATAAACTTTACCTTTGCCAGCAAGAAAAGAAAAGTATGAAGCAAATTTCGCTCGAAAGCATAGAAAAGGCCATTCAAAAGGTCGATAATTTAGACGACAACAGCCTAGATAGAATGTCGGAAACCTTTGCCATGGCTCAGGAAAATCTCTTGGCTTACCTCATGAGCGCAGCCTTGGAGTACGAAAACCCCAACCTCGAAGGATTGATCATTTATTACTTCTGCCTCATTTTGGAGGCCTTCAATCAAGAGGGTGTGCGCTTGGAGAAAGTTTCGGAAGAGCAGATTGAGGCGTTTGAGGAGCCTTTCTTTGAAATGCTGGACGCTTATTTCGACAAAGAACAAGCCGAAGTGTTGGAGGAGTTTTGCGATCAACCCAACCTTACCCAGTTCATGACCATGGAAATATCCATGAAAGACGATGACGGTACGGAGTTGGATGATGAAACAGCTACACAACTGTTCATCGTGTCGGTAGCCATGATTTCCCTGCTCAATAAAAACATAGCAGCATGACCCCAGAACAAATCGTTCATAAAATGATGGAAAAGGATGCCTATTCTCGATGGTTAGGAATCCAAGTTTTGAAAATAAAAGAAGGGTATTGTGAACTTCAAATGAAGGTACAAGCCGATCAAATGAACGGTTTTCAAATTGCCCACGGGGGAATCACCTATGCACTTTCCGATTCGGCCCTGGCCTTCGCTTCCAACGGCTATGGCAAGCACTGCGTGAGTATTGAAACGAGCATAGCACACATGCGTCCGGTGCAATTGGGCGACTTGCTTACGGCTACTTGTACGGAAATAAATCGTTCTCGAACCTTAGGTCTCTACGAAGTGAAAGTGAACAATCAAGAGGGGAAGCTTGTTAGCTTTTTCACAGGACAAGTGAAATTATTAGATAAAGAGTGGGAATAAGGTTGTTAAATACCTAAATTTGCCCTTGGTTGTGAAATTCGTTCTAATAAACGAAAGTTTTATTTGTTATGTATGCATAATATTTGCTATTTTAGCAGAGGAGTATGCATTCTTGTATTTAAATCAGACTTTCCAACATGGAAAACGAAAAGAAACTATTAATCGATTTCGTCTTACGACAAACTTGGCACAAAGTTGCCCGCATGTACAACCAAAAGGCTGCTCAAATTGATATTACTATATCCATCGGATTTATTCTCATGATTATCGACAAGGAAGGAACGCCTTCCACCCAATTGGGTCCGCGCATGGGAATGGAACCAACTAGCTTGTCGCGCACGCTCAAAACCATGGAAGAAATGGGCTTTTTGAGACGCGAATACGACAAGGTGGATAAAAGAAAAGTATTAATTTTCTTAACGGAAGCTGGAATTGCCAAGCGCAAGCAAACCAAAGAGGTCATTCTTGATTTCAACAACAAACTATTTGCAAAAATCTCACCTACCAAATTCAAAACCTTTATCGATGTGATGACGCGTATTGATACCATCACGGAAAAAGAGCTCAAGATGCTCAACGAAGCGGAAAAATAAAGTTTATGAATAGACATATCCGCAAAGTGGCGGTGTTAGGTTCTGGGGTCATGGGATCCCGTATTGCCTGCCATTTTGCAAACGTTGGTTGTGAGGTCGTATTACTAGATATCGTCCCGAAAGAAGTTAACTAAGTAGAACAAAAGAAAGGGATAGATGTGTCTTCGCCTATCGTGCGGAATCGCATTGTTAATGAGGCCTTGACCTTTGCTGTAAAGAGCAATCCATCGCCCTTGTATCACGCAGCATTTGTGGATCGAATCAAAACGGGAAATTTTGAAGATCACATGGCGTTGATCGCAGAATGCGATTGGATTATCGAAGTGGTGGTGGAACGGTTAGACATCAAAAAAATCATCTTCGAACAAGTAGAAGCGCATCGCAAACCAGGCACCTTAGTTACTTCCAATACATCGGGAATTCCCATTCACTTGATGTTGGACGGACGTTCTGATGATTTTGCTAAAAACTTTTGTGGAACCCACTTTTTCAATCCACCGCGATACCTGCCTTTGCTGGAAATTATCCCGACTGAAAAAACGGATCAAGAAGTCGTTGATTTCTTCATGGACTACGGTGCAAAAATCCTCGGAAAGAAAACAGTTCTTTGTAAGGATACACCTGCCTTTATCGCCAATAGAGTAGGGGTTTATGCCATCATGAGTCTCTTCCACGCTGTCCATGAAATGGGCCTTACGGTGGAGGAAGTCGATAAATTGACCGGACCGGTTTTGGGTCGACCAAAGTCGGCAACCTTCCGCACCTGTGATGTGGTAGGTTTGGATACCCTGGTACACGTTGCCAATGGGTTGAAAGCCAACTGTCCAACGGATGAAGAAAACAACTTATTCCAACTTCCAGACTACATTTCGACCATGGTTGAAAACAAGTGGTTGGGTTCCAAAACAGGGCAAGGTTTCTACAAGAAAATAAAGAAGGAGGATGGTTCCTCTGAGATTTTGGTCTTGGACTTGAATACCTTGGAATACCGCTCTCAACAAAAAGCAAAGTTTCCAACCCTGGAAATGACCAAGTCGGTAGATGATTTGAAACAACGCACCAAAATGCTCCTATCAGGCATGGACAAAGCAGGTGAGTTTTACAGAAAGTTATTCGGAGGCTTGTTTGCCTATGTTACCAATCGAATTCCAGAAATTTCGGATGAGGTATATCGAATTGACGATGCCTTGAAAGCTGGTTTTGGCTGGGAATTAGGTCCATTCGAAACCTGGGATGTAATTGGGTTGAATAAGGGGCTTGAAATGATTCAAGGTGTCGACCGAAAGGCGGCTGCTTGGGTTGAAAAAATGAAGGCCAAGGGCGTTGAGTCTTTTTACAAATTTGAAAACGGGAAAAAGTATTTCTACGATCACAAAACGGAAGCCTACCAATTGGTTCCGGGTACAGAGGACTTGGTGATTTTGGATGCCTACCGAGCGGAAAATACCGTGTGGAAAAATTCGGATACAACCCTGGTTCATCTGGGCGATGGAATCTTGAACTTGGAGTTCCAAACCAAAAAGAAAACCAA